>JAUSOA010000178.1 GCA_030656435.1 Acholeplasmataceae bacterium
ATGAAGAAAACCTTGGTGTTCACTCATGGGGATGGCAAGGCACTGGTCCAGAATGGGGAACTCCTGCTAAGTTATTTACAAAAGCTGGTGTTGCACCTTCAGGAATCGAAGTCAAAGCATTTATGGCACAAGCTGCTGAAACATGGGCTGGATTACTCATTTATGCTGGCGGAGACGAAAACAAGAAGACTGGTGACGTTACATTAGCACTTTCTGGTGCTGATGCGAATGGAGAAGTCGGTATTGCTTATGTAGTTAGTAAGGGTGATGCTTATACAGCTGGCGATAATGTTTATTATAACAATTATGCTGGTTTCAAAGAAGCAGCGTTTACTTTCAAATTAATGCCTTTCAATAATGATGACAAGAGCGGAACATATGCTGTTGATCCAACTACTATTATTGTAAAGACTAGTGCTCAAATTTCTTCACCTTATCCAACTGCAACTGATAAAGCTGCAGCTAGAGAAATCATCGAAGGTTGGTTTAGCGTTCGTGAAATTATTGGTGCTGGTTATGGTGCACCATTAGCAATCGAAAGAGTTGACTTTGCAACTTCGAATGCAACTCTAAATGCATTTGTTATTATCCTAGAAACTCCATTAAATAATACAAAGAGATATGAAGTTTTCTTTGATTTAGGTTTCCCAGAAGAAACTTTGGATGTTGCAAAACAAGTTGCAGTTACAGTTAATGTTACCGTTCCTGCAAATACTCCTACTGATGCTGCAATTAAATTAGCTGGTGGTATGAATGGATGGAATCCAGAACATGCTAACTATGCTGCAGTCAAAGTTGGAACTACAATGGTTTATTCATTAACATTTAATGTTGATGTAACTGCTCCATACACAAATATCGATTACAAGTGGACAAGAGGTTCTTGGGCAACAGAGGAATTTATAGCTTCAAACCGCACATTAGTTATTCCAAATAATGTCGATACAATTACCTTTGAAGATACAGTAGAAGCTTGGGCAGATATTACACCTCCAACGGATAAATATGCAGCTCCAGTTCGTATGGCTGAAGCTAACCTATCAGCTTCACTCGAAGTTGCTATGGACACTCAAAAACCAGTGTTAACCTTTATTTCTCCAGCGGGTATCGTTGGTAAGGTTGCTGCTGAAAGAATTATTGATGTAACTTGGGGTCAACCATTCAATCAAAACTTATTCCCAAGATTTAGAGTACTTGATGACCGTGATGGCGATATTACACCATTTGTTTATGTACCTAAAGGCGCTTACTCAGTGCTTGATACAAGAACAGTTGGTAATTATACGATCATGCTACGTGTTGTCGACAAATGGGGCAATGTAACTGAAGAGACGTTTATCTTCAGAGTTGTCAAGAGTTCTTAAGGAGGCCGCCCATGAAAAAACTATTATCAGTATTATTCATTTTCTTAGCTATATTCTCATTGGCAGCTTGTAAACCAAGTGCTGAAACTCCAACAGATGAACCAACAGTACCAATTGAACCATCAAACAATGGTCAACGTATTGACTTTGGTGATACATTCACTCGTAAATCTAAGATTACAGTTTGGATCGATGATGAAGCTGGCGAATATATGACAGCTGTTATCGCTGAATTCAACAAACTTTATCCAAATATCGTTGTAGAACATCAACATTACGGTTCTGTAGATGCACGTGAAATGTTAAAGACATTTGGTCCATCAGGAAATGGTGCTGACGTATTCCAATTCCCACATGACCATTTGGCTCAAGCAGTTCTAGAAGACTTAGTTTATCCACTTCCTGCAGCAACTCAAACAAAACTAGCTGCTCGCGCTCATGAACTAGGATTAAGTATCGCAACTTTAACTTATGATGAATCTGCTAAATCGTTCAATCCAACAAGTCCAAACGCAGTTGAAAGACTGTATGCAGTTCCTATGTCAATTGAATCAGTAGGTTTATTCTATAACACAGATTTAGTAACAACTCCTCATACAACTTATGAAGCTTTATTAGCTCAAGCTGCTATTTGGAATGCTCAACCTGCTGCAGATAATGCTGCTGGTGACACACGTACAAATGCTCAAAAGGGTTATTTCTACTTAGGTACATCTAGCCATTGGGGCGATAGTTACTTTAACCAACATATCTATTCAGCATTTGGATTCTATCCATTTGGACCTACTCTTGATGATCCATCAGCAGTTGGATTTGTGAATGCAGTCCCTGCATTGACTTGGATGGTTAATACGTTAAAGCCACAAGTAACAGGAACTGGTGCTCATAACTCAGTTACTGCAGGTGCAAACTTTGAACAAGGTAAGACTCCTTACATTATTGCAGGACCATGGAACCATGAAGCATATAAGGCATCAGCAACATTAAATTATGCTGTAGCTCCAATGCCAACAATCGGTGGTAACCAAGCAAAGACATTTGCTGGTGCAATGATGGCTGCTGTTTACAAGTATTCAGATCATAAAGAAGATGCAATTAAGTTCGTTGAATTCTTAAACTCTGATATCGCTATGGCATTACAGTATGAATATAAAGGTAAATTACCAGCACTTAAGAGTGCACTTCTAGAAAATATTGAAGGCGTTAATGAAGACACATTGTTGATGGCTATGGCTGCTCAACTTCAAACTTCAGTTCCAATGCCAACAATCCCACAAGTTACTTATTACTGGGGACCAGGCGAAACAATGATTATTCAAGTTTGGAACAACGCAATTGCTCCATCAACAGCTGTTGTAACAGCTGAAGCTTCATATCGCACAAGCGCAGGCTTAGGCGGGAATTAATCAATAATAAATTTTTAACTGAAACTATGGTGAAGGCGGCAGATACACTGCCGCCCTCATTTAGTTTAATTTGGAGGGCAAGATGAAAGCAATAAGCATCATAAAAGCTATAGCCTCAGGCATTATTTGGGGATTGGGGCAATTACTCAACGGACAATTTTTAAAGGCCTTATTCTTTTTTGTTTTTTTCGCATCACTGATAACAATCGAACTAGCGTCAAGTAGTTACTTCAAAGAAACAGATCCATACGATAAAATGCTTGGTAAAGATCTTGGGGATTTATGGTATATCAACGGATTTTATGCTGAATACCAATTTGACAATATCAACTATCAACCATTTGAAGATTTTTTAGTTACTATTGGTGGATTTGAGAATATCACAGAAGAACTATTTATTGAGTTTATGGCTAAGGACTTGAAGGAAAACAATCCGTTAACATACAAAAACATTGCTACAAGCGAGGTTTTTTTAGCTGACGGTTTTGAAGATGAAGGTAAAGTTCATATTTTTAGACGACAAACACTCCATAAAGATTTAGATAATAACTATTATGTGGAGCGAGATGTTACTCAATTAGACGGAAGCAACAAAAAAGAATACGTACAAACAACAGTTTTAACAGGTGTTTTAAATGAAAATAACATTCTTTATTCTAAAGAAGGTTTGACAACATTTGTTAAAAACGGTGAGATATATCGTAATTCAGGAATTTATTATGTAAGAGCAAGTGACAATGGTATTAACGTTTTAATCAATATATTAACTGAAGAAGTTGTTCCAAACGTTGCCTCAACAAGAGTTCAAGTTGTAGGACCTCTTTATGTCTTAAATAACCAAATATTTGAGTATTTTGAACCGGGTTTAATTTATAACTCAGCTCGATTACAGTATAAAGAAACACCGCTTTTTATCTCATTTAGACATGCAATGCTCAATACCTATTCATTTTCTTGGAATCAATATAATCAGAGTGATTTTACAAGATTGATGGTCAAGGTTTATTTTCATTTGAACCCTGATATTAAAGAAGCATTCGAAAGAGATTTTAATAACTTTTATTTTGATCGAGCTGGCGTATTTATTCGGGGTTATTGGGCTGTTACCACACTAGGGACAACCTATAGAGTCAATTACACAGGTCATATGGCGTTATATGATGCTATGGTTGGTAATCAAAGCTCACAATATACTTTATTTAACCTACCACAGGTTCAGCCACTCGAACAGATTCCAATACGTGGACACGTATCAACGATGCTACTTTTAGAAGGGCTTATCGGGGTTATCGGTTCTCTATTGTTATCGATATTTATGTTTTGGAGTATATCAGATGCCTATAAGGTTTCTGAAGCAAAAAGATTGAATGAAAAAGTTTTAGATGATGTTAAGTATTTTAGAGATGTATATGAAAGAAGCTTTGAATATATTATTTTATTCCCAGCAATCGTTGTTCTTGCATTTATCTCAATCATGCCAATTGTCTTTGGATTCGTCATGGCATTCACTAATATATCAGGTAATGCATCCATGGTCGATACATTCGATTGGGTTGGTTTAAAAAACTTCTTTGCCTTGTTTAATTTTGCTTCAGGATTAGGATCCTCTTTTGGACAAGCTTTTTGGCGAGTTTTAGGATGGACCATCATTTGGGCAATTTTATCGACTTTCACAGTTTTCTTCGGCGGTTTTTTCCAAGCCCTTATCTTAAATAGTGAAAGTGTTGTATTTAGAAAATTTTGGCGTACTATTTTAATTCTTCCTTGGGCGATTCCAGCACTATTATCACAAATGGTGTTTTCAGTTATGTTTAACGAGTTTGGATTTATCAATGCTCTACTTCAAGATATAGGAATCTATGATGTCTTGATAAATTTTGGAATGCTTAAGGTTCCATTTGATTCACTTACAGGATTAGCAAAGTTCTTTTACTTAGGACAGGATAACATTCAATGGTTTACCAATCCATTCAATCCGACCTTTGTTAGAACAGCATTAGTTGTTGTCAACATTTGGCTTGGCTTCCCATATTTCATGGCTTTAATGACAGGTGTGATGACAGCCATTGATCAAACGCTTTATGAGGCTGCAGATATTGATGGTGCTAACAGGTTCCAAAAAATATTCCAGATTACAATGCCTTTGGTTTTATATTCAACTGCTCCAATTTTGATTATGACATTCTCAGGGAACTTTAATAATTTCGGGGTAATCTACTTTATTACAGGTGGTGGACCGAACGCAGGAGTTGCCAGTCGAGGATTTGCAGGTGACACAGATATCTTGATTTCATGGATGTATAAACTAACTGTTGACTACTCCATTTATAACATGGCTTCTGTGTTCTCAGTATTGATATTCTTGTTCGTAGGATCCATTACCGCATGGAACTTATCTAGAACTAGAGCATTCATGGAGGACTAAGGCGATGACACTATTATATCTAGCATTAGCTTATTTATTCTTACTCATCATTTTGGTCAACTACGGAACGGTTTATGATTATGCTGTTAAAAAAGGTTATGAAAGCTTTAAGAGTCGACTAATCTCGCTGATTCCAGTATTCGGATACCTATATTTCCGTGAAAAAGAAGCGATACGTCTAGTCTCAGATCGCGAATTAAAACACTTAGTGAGTTTTGAAATATTAGGAAAGAGAATTGCTTTATATAGCGGTTTACTGCTTGTAGCTATTCTTATAATGGTTCCTATATCGTTTCTTCTTGTAACCGCAATAAACAATAATTTATTAAGAACAATGTTCATTATTTACGGTATTATCATCTCCTTTTTACTACATCAAGGACTTGTAGTTAATTATGCAAGTAAAAAGGGCTATGAAGGTATAAAGCCAGGCTTAGTCGGTTTAGTTCCTATCTATGGCTTTATCTATTATAATATGCAACCAAAGAGACGAAACGTATCTAAGCAAGCGATTCGCGAGGTATTCAAGTTTTCAAGTATCATCCAGAAAATCTTTGTTTATGGTCAAATTACTTTAGTCGCAGTCGTCGTCATTGTTCCTGTTATCTATATTTTTGGTATGGCGTTTTCAAATCTTCGCACCGATATTCCAAATCAAATTTGGCCAGATACACCAAGTTGGGAATCATTCAGATTTTTATTTGAGGAAACCAACTTTAAGAGATGGTATTGGAACACCTTAAAGATTGCAATGATCAACATGACAGTTGGTACAGTCTTAATTACTGGAGCTGCTTATGTATTCGCACGTTTCCAATTTAAGGGTAAAAAAGCAGGATTATTAACCATTTTAGTCCTTCAAGCATTCCCTTCATTTATGGGATTAATCGCAATGTATGTTCTCTTCTGGAAATTCGGTCTTTTAGGTAAACCAACTGCACTATCTATTCTCTATATAGGTGGGTCTATCCCAGGTAACCTATGGTTAATTAAGGGCTTCCTTTCTCAAATTCCTAAGGATTTAGATGAATCAGCGATGATTGATGGTGCATCTAAATTTCAGATCTTCGTTCGAATTATCCTACCGCTATCGGTCCCTATTTTAACATTCGTAGCAGTTTCTATGTTTATGGGTCCTTGGATGGATTATTTACTTCCAGGATACTTACTCAGATTCAAGCCAGCAGGTGCAGCACCAGATTATGATATTACACGTCAATGGACACTAGCAGTCGGATTATTTAAGTTTATCAACGATATTAACTATCAACATTACTCAGCATTTGCTGCTGGTGCTCTAATGGTTGGTATACCGATTACAATTTTATACATGCTCTTCCAGCGTTACCTAATCGAAGGTATTATGGCAGGAGCTACAAAAGGATGAGAAATCATCCTTTTCAGACTGTTGATAAAAGCTAGTTTTGAAACTCCAGTATATTGCTGAACTTCAAAATTGGCTTTTTATTTTTGATTTTTCGAGTTATTTTTCTATAAATTCTGAAAATATATGAAATCACAGAAGACTTGGACTCAAGTT
>JAUSOA010000180.1 GCA_030656435.1 Acholeplasmataceae bacterium
AACTTGAGTCCAAGTCTACTGTGATTTCATATTTTTTAAGGATTTATAGAAAAATAACTCGAAAAATCAAAAATAAAAAGCCGATTCTGAATTTCAGTTATGTACTGAAGTTTCAAAACTAGCTTTTATCAACAGTCTGAACACGATTTAATATAATCGTGTCTACTTGTGTCTGAACTTATATCCAAACAAATAGAAGGGGGACCCTTGCGGATCCCCATACCTTTTGGAAATTATACTTTAACTACGTTAGCCGCTTGTTGTCCGCGGTCGCCGTTTTTAACATCAAATTCTACTTGGTCGCCTTCTGCTAATGTTTTGTAACCTTCAGTTTGAATTGCACTAAAGTGTACAAAAATGTCCTTACCTTCAGCTGATGAGATAAATCCATATCCCTTGTCAGCGTCAAACCATTTTACTACGCCTTTCATTACGATACTCCTTTAATATTTACTTGACAACTTAATGCCTATTTACATTATACACAACTGCTAAAAGAATTACAAGGAATTACGACAATAAAGTTTTATTTACACAAATTGGCTTTGATAAAGCTCATTATAGAAACCTTTTTGTTCTAATAACTCATTATGTGTGCCTTGCTCAATGATATTTCCTTCGTTAATAACAAGAATTAAGTCAGCATTTTGGATGGTTGAAAGTCGGTGTGCGATGACAAAAGTTGTCTTATTTTCCATCAATGCAAACATCGCTTTTTGGATTTGAACCTCTGTATGTGTATCCACATTTGATGTTGCTTCATCAAGGATTAGCATCTTAGTTTTCGATAGTATTGCTCTTGCAATCACTAATAATTGCTTTTGTCCCTTAGAGATGTTTAGCCCTTCATCCGTTAAGATTGTATCATAACCATTGGGTAAATGTGCAATGAATGAATGAATTCTTGCTTTTTTGGCTGCTTCTTCAACTTCAATACGACTAACGTCTTTATTACCGTATGCAATATTCTCAAATACAGTCCCATGGAAAATCCAAGTATCCTGCAAAACCATAGAAAATGCACTTCTAAGGCTTTTTCTTGTGAGGTCCCTTGTAGGTTTATCATCGATTAAGATATCGCCTTCTTGGACGTCATAGAACCGCATCAATAGATTGACAAGTGTGGTTTTTCCACCACCCGTTGGACCAACAATTGCAATTACACTACCCTTAGGTGCCTTGAATGATACTTTAGAAAGTACTGGTGTATTTTCTACATAGCTAAATGAGACATCCTTGAATTCGACATTGCCATTTACGTTTTGGTAATCGAGTGCATTTTCAATATCCTTTGGTTCATCTGGTTGATCCAAAACGTTAAATACACGCTCTGAGGCAGCAAGTGCACTTTGGATATCCGCAATGATATTAGACATCTGATTGATAGGACCAGAGAATCTTCTTGAATATAGGGTAAAGCTTGCTAATTTCCCGATATCAATTGAACCAAAGAAATATAGAATACCCCCAAAGACCCCAACCAATGCAACCGATAAGTTTGAAACGAAATTAACAGATGGTCCTACTGCTGTTGAATAGTATCCTGCTTCGTAGGATGCAGTGGCTGCTGCTTCATTGATTTCATCAAATTTAACTAAGACTGAGTCTTCTTGTACGTAGGATTGAATGGTGCGTTGACCTGTGATCATTTCTTCAGCAAATCCGTTCATTTCACCAAGCTTTTGATTTCTAATGCGATATTTCTTTTTGACGATTTTTGATAGAACTCTTGTAATAATTACTGATATTGGAATCGTAAATACGAAAACCAAAACCAGTATTGGTGACATAATGAGCATCATAACAAATGATATAGTGACTGTAATGATTGAAGTAAAAATGGAGATGACATCATTTGCTAATGAGGTGTTGATGGTATCGATATCATAACTCATCTTGGAGATGATGTCTCCTGTTTGATTTTTATCAAAATAGGAAATGGAGACTTTGTTTAACTTTTCGAAAAGATCTTTTCTCATCTTATAAACTACACTCTGTGAGATTTTAGTCATCGCTACCGCTAATAAATAACTTAATAGTGAGCTTAAAAGATAGAAGAAAATCATAAGTCCTGCAAAGAAAAATACACTTTTGAAATCAACTCCGCCTTCCATAGCAGATATCGTTCTTCCGGTTAGATATGGACCGACAAGTGATAGTACGTTTGCTACAATCGTTAAAAAGATAGCAATCACTAGTTTCATCTTATAGAAATAAAGATAGCTCCACAGTCTCTTTAGGACATACTTTGTATTTCTTGCTTTTTCAGATCCGTCATTTCTTCCTTTACCTTGTTTTCCTGCATACATCATTTTTGCTCACCTCCTAGCTGGTAGTAAGCAATTTCTTGATACATTAGAGATGTTTTCATCAATTGATTATGCGTTCCTGAATCAATGATTTCTCCATCTTCAATCAAAAGTATTAAATCTGAGTCCTTAAGACTACTGATTCTTTGAGCGATGATAATCATCGTTGTGTCGATCATTTCCTTCTTTAAGGAATTTCTCATATTCATATCTGTTTTATAGTCTAATGCAGATGAAGCATCGTCTAGGACCATAATATCTGGTTTTCCTGCAACAGCTCTAGCAATTAAGACTCTTTGCTTTTGTCCACCCGATAAATTCATTCCCTTTTGAGCCATTTGATAGTTCATTTCATTTGCTTTTTCGTAAATGAACTCTGCTTGAGCTACACGTGTCGCTGTTTCAATATCAATATCTGTAATTGAATTTCTATTGAACTGAATGTTACCAAAAATTGAATCTGCGAATATTAAATCATTTTGAAAAACAACTCCGATTCGTTTTCTTAAATCATTTTGTTCAATATCTTTTATATTTTTGCCGTAAAATTCAATAGAACCAGAATCTACATCATAAAATCTCATCAAAAGATTGATAATTGTTGTCTTTCCTGAACCAGTCGCGCCTATAATACCTAGTGTTTGACCTTGATATAGTTTAAAGCTAATATTTTTTAAATTACTTTCCTTTTGATTGTAGGAAAAATAGACATTTTTGAATTCAATAATCGGCTTTGATGAATCCTTTTCAATGATTTCAGTGCCATCTTTCATATCGATTGGTAAATTTAAGACCTCATCAATACGTTCACCAGATGCAGTTGCTCTTGATGCAAGAACAAAGACACGCGTGATGCTCATCATTGCGTTTAAGATGATTGTAAAATAGGTAACGAATGCCATGATTTTACCGATTGCAGTTTGTCCTTCTGCGATTCTATATGCACCAGCAATCAGTACTAAAACAAGCCCTATATTCATGACAGTATTCATCATTGGGTTGATTTTTGCCATCGTGATGTTTGCTTTGAGCTCTGCATCGACTGTGTTTTGATTGGCTTCATCAAATTGATTCATTTCATGTTCGCTCATTGATAATGCGCGAACCACTCTAGCACCAGAAATGTATTCTCTTAGTTTTCTAATCAGAAGATCGACATATCCTTGACTCTTTTTATATAAAGGAATCCCTTTTCGTGATGTGAAATAGACAATAACTGTAATCAGGGGAAGGATTGCAACCATAATTAAGGTTAAAAGTGGGTCCAAAAGTAAGGACATCAATACACCACCGATCAGTAAAACAGGTGCGCGTACACCTAGGCGTTGCATGCTTGCAGTTGCATTATACATATTATAGGTATCTGTAGTCATTCTTGATATTAGTGAAGGTCTTGTGATTTGATCGACTTGATTTGCAGAAAGTCTTTCGATTTTAGAGAATAAATCATGTCTTAGCCCCTTGATGGATAAGGCAGCAATCATTTCAGCTTTTCTATTGGCTGCAACGTTTAGATATAAACCTAAAAAGGCGATGAGAACCATCAAGCCACCGAGCATATATAAAGTATTCAAATTCGATGTGGAATCCCCTTGAAGTCTTGGGATTTCGGTATCAATCATGTATGCAATTAGCCATGGCAAAAATAAATCAGCAAGTGCTCCAACCGACTTAAAAGTCAACGATATGGTGAGCATTCGCCAATAGGGTTTGACTAATCTTAAAATCATCTTCATAAAAACACATCCTCTACATAGAAAAATATATCATATTATGTAAGTTATTGAAATATTTAACATCAATTTATCAATTTTCGAATAAAAAGACCAAAGTAATTGGTCTTTCTTTAATTTTCAAATAAAATTTGTAATGACTTGGTATCCATTATCAAAATACATGTTAAAATCAGTGACTGTTACTTTTTCTTCTGAAGTTATTTCAAGATAGTGACAGCCTTTTAAGATATCATTTGCTCTAAATCGTGAATCATTTTTGATATCGTTTAGCTTTATGATAGAGATAGTTCCTGTATCGGTTCCAATATCATTAAACATTCCATCACCCTCTGCAGTTCTTGTGATATAGACGGTTATATTATCAATTGTTAGCTTTTGGAATAAATTCATATCCCTATAAAATAGATCCCAAAGTGTAGAAATAAACCGATCTCCCTCTGGTGTTTTTTTTATCAATATTGCAGGATCTCCAATAA
Organism: Acholeplasmataceae bacterium; assembly: GCA_030656435.1. Classification (GTDB taxonomy): domain Bacteria; phylum Bacillota_I; class Bacilli_A; order Acholeplasmatales; family Acholeplasmataceae; genus Peloplasma. Next base: position 4,522 of record JAUSOA010000180.1, read on the forward strand.
AATAGGATCCAGGAGATAACAAATATTGACTAGACATAAAATAGTCCTCTTTTTCTAGAAATTAAATCGATAAAAATGACTTGATAGTTTGATGATATCGGATCACTTTCAGTAATTTCAATAATGGTTTTACCTTCCCAAATAAGATGTACGTATTCAGGTTTATCAATGAATGGATTTCTATTACCTTGAGCTTCATATATATGCTGATTTCGACTTCTTTCGAAGTCATCAACAGGATCTTCCTTATGCCACTCTAGAAGCAATGAAAGCTTACCCATTTGAATGCGCTCCATCGTGTAAGGATTTGAATCATCATCGAGTCCTTCATCAGTTACGACTAAGAATTCATACTTTACAGCCATATATAAAATAATTCTAGCGACATCACCTTTATGTGCATCACCGGGATAATATCCTCCATCCGATGTGGTTTGATTTTGTCCAGATGCATTCGAGAAAAAGCGATCGCTTCGACTTGAATTTACACTAGGTGTGATGGCTCTAAGGTTATGCAAGTCAGAGCCTTGATTTCTATTTGATTCGGTTACTCTTTCCATACCAAGTCTTGAATTAGGCCAAACATGCTCACGGTGCCAAGACACTGAATCCCAAGTCGCATTAACAAGTAACCCATTATATACGTTATATACCTTTGTTGGGTCAGTTAAGCTTCGATCAGCAATAGCTAAATGCGTTTTTGCTTCAGCATAGCTAGTTGGAGTAAAGCCTGTATTTAAGATATCATTAAGTTCATTTTTTAAGTTTTCACCGATAAGATTGTTTGCATCGTAATAATAATCTTGTGCATCCACTAAAGTATAGTAATAAAAACCTTCAGCATTTTGATTTGCACTATAGGTCGGTGTGTTACTCGGCATCATATAGGTCGCATAATAGTATCCTGCAGCGATAACGATGATTGCGAAAATAACAGATGTTAATTTATAAGCGGGTGATTTCTTGATTTTTCTTACTTTTTTTCTTACCGTCTTCTTAACTTTGCTTGCCATTTTTATGTTTCCTCCACTAATAAATTATAAATTTATTATACCACATAGTCACAGATGATGTTCTTAATGGTTCTTTAGAACATGATGTGTATTTTTAGGTTGGGTATAAATATATTCTATTTTTTTTATTTGAATTGACAATCCCTTGGTTTTACGATAAAATCGTTTATGCATGAAGAAACCGAAAAGTGAATCAAAGCCCCCATAGTTTAGTGGTAAAACGCAGCAATGGTAATGCTGAAATACAAGTTCGATTCTCGTTGGGGGCACCATGAAAAAGATAGGCGACTCAGATTATTCTAAGTCGCTTTTTTGTTCTTCTTCTACTGGTTCAATAATTTCTTCATAGATAACTAGTGAACTATACTCCCTAAATGGTAGTTTTTCATGGTATGCTTCTAGCATTTCATAGGGATTAATTAAAATATCAAAGATCCAGTGATTTCCAATATAATAATTTTCTTGATTGGAAAGAAATTGATCTTGATACTCTATATGCATAATATGTTTATATTTATTTTTGTAATATGTGACCATTTTTTCATCAAGCTTGCTGCTAATCATTTTTTGAATATCATTAAAAAGCTGATAAGCTCTTTCTACATTTCCATTGAAATAATGGTAACAAGCTATGTCATAGCAGAGATTAATACCTTGATCATCATTTAAATATTTTCTAATTGGAATTCGATTGATTTTGATATCGATAGTAGAATCTAGTTGTTCGCCTTGCCTAATGATACCATCAATGTAACTGATTAGAATCATGGTGTGAAATTGTGATTTACTAATCTCTTTTTCACGAAGAATATCTCTGGACTTTTCCCATAAATAATGACTTGATTCCTCTGAATCAGATAAGGTAAACATTGAATATTGAATAATCATGGCTAAAGCAAATAAACTGTCTGTCTTCATTTTTTTATAAGCAACAAAATCACCATAAAACATTGGATTCGATAATGTAAATGAATAAATGAAGATTAAATTGATCGGAAGAGCAAACAAGGATAGCATAAAGATTATTCCCATCCACCCTGAGTTCGGAATGAAAATTACAGATAAAATGAAAATTAAAACGATCAAAACTAATAAGGTAATCGTTACGATGGGTGCTGCAATTAATGCTTTTGAAAACTTGTTTTTGATAATGAGTAGCTCATCATCACTTTTAACAACTCCAAAATCAGGAACTACAAGACCTCCAAGTAGAACAATAAGCTTGGGCTTAATCGCAAATCTCCAACCCTTAAGCGTTTTATGAAAGACAAATATGGTGATATAGAGTGCTCTAAGCTTTATCCTTTGAAAAACAAAGGCAAAGAAGTGACCAAGTTCATGAACTGTCAGTGAGATATAAAATGTGAGGAAAAACCATAGCATATAGTCGAAAAGATTCAACGATTTTCTAATGTCGTCAAAATTCATCCATCGACTAATATGATTGATCCCAAGATAAAAATAACTAATAATAATTGCTAAAAGGAGAAATGGAATCCATTTGAGTTTTCTTTTTCTGTTTTTTTTCTTCTTTTTATTATCTAATGCCATAGGTTTGGTGAACTTCCTGAACAAAAATAACTCCATTACCAGGTTGATCGATATCAAGTTCTTCACAAATCGATGTAATGATTGGTTTCACAATTTCTTTTTGAGCAAGAATTAAGACAATTTCCTTTTCAGGCTCTATTTCCATTGAAAATAGCTTACTGGTTTCATGAATTCCAGAGCCTCTTGCATTGATTATGGTCGCACCCTTTGCACCTGCAAGTGTTGCAGCATCAACAACCAATTCTCCTCGTCCTTTATCCACAATTGTAAATATTGCGTTATACTCAGTCATATTATGACCTCCAATTTCATTTTTCGCTTCATACTCGTATTTACCGGTTCCTAAAAATTGAGTGACAGGTATTACAAATGCAATTCCATGATTCGGTTTATAAAGCTTAAGCTTATCATCGATGATGACAAGTGCAGGATTAATAATCTTTCTTGGTGCAATCATCAAAACAATTTCTTTTCTAGTTTCAGTTAATTCAAGAAACTCCAGAAGTGGTTTTTTGTGGGTTCCTCTACCTAAAATAATCGTTCCACCAAGGATTCCTTCTTCTTTTGCATATTTTAAAACCTTACTGCCCATTCCATAATTGACTATCACACAAAGCAGTTCATAATTTGAAAGTATGGATATATTTTCCATGCTATACACCTTCTTTTCTTGATTGGATCTTAAAGACTAATCCTAATAGTTGAAGCGTAATAATTGGCGCTAATGCAACCAGTGCAATCATCCCAAATCCATCGAGTAAAACATTAGCACCTACAGTTGCATTTGCAGCACCTGTTGTAAATGCTAGAATGAAGGTCGCAGTCATTGGACCGGTTGCTACACCTCCTGCATCAAATGCAATCCCTACGAAAAGCTTGGGAACTATAAACATTAAAGCTAAGGAGATTAAATACCCCGGAAGTAAGAAGTGCCACAACTGAAGTGATGGGATTAAGATCCTTAATATCGAAAGTGTGATTGCAAATCCAACACCAACCGATAGTGGGATAAGAACAGCCTTCCTCTTCACATAACCCGAGGTGATATCCTCAATTTGATGTGTTAATACGGATACAGCAGGTTCTGCAGCAATTGTGAAGAGCCCTAGGAAAAAAGCAATAATAAGTAAATATACCTTATGATTTAATAGAGCCAATGTGTAGCCTATCTTTGAACCAATTTCCATAAAGCCTGCATTGACACCAACCAAGAATATAAAGAGTCCTAATAAAGCATAGACAAAGCCTTTAAGAATTCTAATAAATGCTCTTTTGGATAGTTTAAAGAATAGCACCTGCAAAATGAATAAAATGATTAGAAGTGGTAATAAGGCCATAAAACTCTCATTAAATACTGAAGATAATATAGAAATAAAAGGTTTAATTATTTCTGTAGACTCAACAACTTCTTCTGTAGAGTTATCGACAAAGTTTAAGTTTCTATTGAAAAAGCTTAAGACCATCAATGAGATGATTGCTCCAGTTGAAGCAATTGAAACCAACCCGAAGCTATCCTTTTCAGAGGACTTACTGTCCTTCTTCATTTTTGTTATACCCACAGATAGAGCAAGTAAAAATGGAACAGCGAGCACTCCTGTTGTTGCACCTGATGCATCAAATGAAATTGCTAGAAACTCTGGTGTTGTAAAAAATGCTAACACAAATATGACTAAATATAAAACGAGTAGTATTCTATATAGAGGAAGATTGTATATAATTCTGATAAAGCCTAAACCAATCATAATTGCCAACCCAATCGATACACTTATTAAAATACTAATCGATGAAATTTCACCTTGGGTAACGTAATCGACTTGATTGGAAAAAACAAGTAAACCAGGCTCCGCGATTGAAATAAAGAATCCAAGAACAAAACCAGCAACTAAAACAATGACTAATTTATTTGTTCTTGTTAAAGTAGAACCTGTATGACTTCCGAGTGGGGTAATGCCTAAGTCAACACCTACAAGAAATAGGGATAAACCTATAATAACGAAAATAGATCCGATTAAAAAACGAATTAAAAAAGGAGTTGAGAGTGGGACTAGGGTAAAATGCAGGAGGAGAACGACTAAAGTGATCGGAACAACAGCAATAATATTATCTCTAAATTTCTCTGCCAAAATATTCATAATCTTCACTCCCCTTCTCTTGATTTCTACTCTAGTTAAATTATACTATAGATTAAAAGTTATTCATAGTTTTAAAATCTCATCCAATTATAATTATTGAGATTGCTAATTATTTATTGTTATCCACAGTTTATGTCTATCTTTTCCAATTTTTTTTACTTGAAAATACATGAAATTCTATCAATCCCGCTTGACATCTTTCTAAATATTTGCTATCATAAAAAAGCACGACAGCGTGGGCGTCGTATAATGGTTATTACACGTGCTTGCCAAGCATGAGATGGGGGTCCGATTCCCCTCGCCCGCTCCATAAGCATTCAAACTATGCGAAAGCGTAGTTTTTTTATTTTAATTCATAAATATAATGCATTCGGTGCTATTGTTATTGCTAAGTTAGTTTTGATGTGCTATAATTCATCACGTTGTACATCTCCGAATCACTTTGAATTGAGTGGGGGAACCAGGTTTTTGGGGTGAATCATAAAATGAAGGGTTACTTGGAAACCCTAACCCGTCAGCTAACCTCATAGGAGTCAATACCAAGCGTGTAGTCTATGCAAAGACTATGTGCTTTTTTTGTTAGGCTAACAAAAAAAGTCTACGAAAGGGATGAAGTCATTGAACATCATTTTAAAAATCAGTATTATTCTCGTTGTCGGATTTATCTTTGGTAAAGGAGCAAAAATTTTAAAGCTACCTAGTGTATCCGGCTATTTAATCGCCGGCCTTCTACTTGGACCATCTTTATTCAATTTTGTTTCAAGTGAGGAAGCCAAATCCTTTGAGATTATTAGTGAAATTACTTTATCATTTATCGCATTTGGAATCGGCAGTGAATTTATGCTTAAAGATATTATTAAAATGGGAAAGAAAATTACAATCATCACCCTTGCTGAAGTTTTTGGTGCGATTGGAGTTGTATTTTCTGTCATGTATTTCATCTTCAATCAAGACTTTGCTTTTTCTCTTGTAATTGCCTCAATGTCTGCAGCAACTGCACCTGCAGCTACAATCATGGTCATTAGACAATATAGAGCTTACGGTCCTGTCACTAAAACTATTTTGCCTGTTGTTGCTTTAGATGACGTCTTTGGGATTATAGCCTTTGGTATCGCAATATCGGTTGCTAAAATACTAGTATCTGGTGCTGAATTTTCCATTTTTAAAATCATTGGAGTCCCAATTTATGAAATATTTGGTTCACTTCTTCTAGGTCTTCTATTAGGGGTTATTCTATCAGTTTTAACAAAAAGAATTGATCCTAAGGATGAACTCCAGATTAAGACAATCTTCTTCGTTGGTATCGCTACCGGTTTATCAAAGGTTCTAGATTTTTCACCACTCTTAACCAATATTATGATGGGTGCAACACTAGCTAACCTAAGAGTATTTTCGAATCGTTCATTTTCTGCAGTCAATGACTTTGTCCCTATCTTCTATATTCTATTCTTCACGATTGCTGGTGCAGCACTCGATTTAAAGATCCTTTATACCGTAGGACTGATTGGAGCAGCCTATATCGTTGCAAGAGCTACAGGAAAGATTTTAGGGGCCTTTATTGGAGCGAAATGGGTTAAGGCTGAGCCTCAAGTTCAAAAGTATTTAGGATTTGCATTATTACCTCAAGGTGGTATATCGATAGGTCTTTCAGTGATTGTTATGCAGCAGCTTCCGATGTATTCTATTCAAATAACAACAATCATTATGGCGAGTGTCCTATTCTATGAAACACTGGGTCCTGTATTCGCGAAAATCGCGATTCATAAGGCTGGAGAGATTAATATATTACCAGATATCAATTTGATGTATGAAGAACCTCAACCAAATAACACATAAATAAAGATTAAAAAAACTGAACTTGGTGAATCTCATCTTGTTCAGTTTTTTTCATATGATATTATTTTTTAGGTCTTGATCACCTTTATTTTTTATATTTAAGAAGCGATGTAACAGCTCCAAAAATTAGATAAAATGCGAATGCAGTAAATAGAAAATAGCTGATTGGACTTGCAAATAAATCACCATTGAATAAAACATTTAAAAATCGAAATGGCACATCAGCAACTCCAGCGAGTAATAGCACGATTGCAAAAAATGGACTTCCAAACATCAGTGCGACCACTGGAGGAAAAATCTTTAAGACTGCTTCACTAAAACCATCACGGAAAAAGAAAAATATAAATGCAATGATAGCTGCCATCACAACTGGTGACGAACCTAAGCCACCCTTGAACTCATTTGTCAATAAACCTGATAAAACGATTAGTACTAAATACACGAAGATAATTACATTGATAATCAGTTCTAAAGAAAATGTTTCATTAAACGAGAATGAACTGAAATCAAATGATGTGAGTACGAGTAGAAATGCTCTACCTGCACCAAGAAATAATGTAATCAGTAGGATGAGGTGAGCTGCCATTGATTTCTTACCAAGTTGAAGTCCTAGAACTGCAAATAGAACTAGTAATAGTGGTACAAGCCCTGCCAAAAATAACCAGATGTTACTTGTATTCCCCAAAGATGTGAATAAAATATAGACTGCAATTAAAACTAAAATCAGCGTTGTAACTGACTGAGATAATACATTTTTAAAATTTTTAATAAAATTCATCGACTTACTCCTTTTTTTGTTTTTTTATCAATTTTATTCTACCATTTAGCAACTTTGATATCTAACAATGCGCATTAAAAAAACACCTTACAGGACAAGGTGTTTGTTGCCAAATTCTGGATACTGATGATGGAAATCAATTTTGACCATCAAAAGCGATTCAATTTCATTTAATATTTGGTAGAGAGCAGCTCTAATCTCGAACTCTTCTCTTGTTTCCGGAAGTGGTGATTCCTTATACCACTCTTGTAGCTTGTCGAGCTTTTTCAATTGATAAACTGCTTTATTATATATTCCAATATCACCACTGAGTTCTCTCGTGAAATCTGATATTTGAAGTGCAAAGGGATGAAGCTTCTTAATTTTTAAGGCTTGCTGATACATATGTCTAATATAGCTTGATTGTTCTTTTCTCATATGGAGATAGGCTAAATAGCTATGATCATTATGAAAGAGTAAATCCTTATCAACTAACTCAACAATGTCAATTGTATCTGATATTTTTCTATCTAACATCGAGTAATGACGATAGTATTCTTCGTTATAGTCTGGATCCTTTAAAAGCAATGCAAGCATGAAGAGGTGGTCCCTAACCAATTGATCAATAGAAAGAACATGATTGTCAAGTTCTTTTTCTGAAGCGGTTGGATATAGTAAATTAAATATTAAGGCAATCCCTACAGAAATAAAGAGTAAAGCAAGTTCATTGCCGATTAAATAAAAGGAAAATTCGCCGTGAATGAGTAGGTGTGTAACTAAAACTAGTGCTGGAACAATCCCTTCGTTGACCTTTAAGACCCAGGATGCATAAGCGAATATAAAGACAAACACACTAAAAACAACAAAATTATAACCAAACGCGATAAACATGAGGGTAGCAAGCATGATTCCAAAAATGGAATCAACGACTCTTCGAATCGAGATCACAAATGAATCTTTTTTTGTTAAATGGATGGAAAGAATTGCGAGAATCCCTGCAGTCAGCCAGTAGTCAAGGCTAAGAAAGCGAGCAACTAAACTCGCTAATACACCAACCAAGCTCATTTTTATCGCTGTGTGGAGAAGTCTCATCGTTACCTCACTTTTTATTTAAGCTTTTATATTGCTCATGAAAAGCTTTAATGTCAGATAAACAGAATGGCTTTTCTTTATTTTCTATTTTTTGAATCAATGTTTTGATTTGATTGTTTATGATGGTTTGAATCTCATTGGAATAGCACATAGAACCTAAATGAGTTTCATATTCCTTTTCATCAAGTAGGATGTATTTCCCATCAGGAAAAACCTTGACATCAAGGTCATAATCGATATATTTGATGGCTTCACCATCATAAAGATATGGGCTTGATAGATTGCAATAGAAATAGATGCCATCTTTTTTTAGCATGCCAATGATGTTAAACCAAAGGTCACTATAAAAATAGCAGATTGCAGGCTCTTTAGTATGCCAGCTTCTTCCATCAGATTCAATCACTTTCGTTCGATTGTTTGCAGTAACTAACAAATCTTCATCTTGATATAATACCACGGTTTTTTTCCAGATACGGTGCAGTTTTTTATTATGCTTGTAGCTGTGAATTGGTACAGTCATACCGGTTGATAATTTCATAAAACCACCTCAAATGATGTATTTATTATAACATGTAAGTCACTTTTATTGAATCTATTTGAAATGTTTTCATTTTAATTGGGAAATTGAATTGCTAACTCACGAAAACTGTTTTAATCAATCGAAAAATTTGAGGTTACTTAACTGTTTTTGAATTTTCTAATTGTAAACGCAATCGTGATAAAAATTCCAAATTAAACTTAATTTTTTCATGAAATATATTCGTTGCTGTTGGAGTAGCAAACTTCTCCTTTAATAAGTTAGTAAATCTT
>JAUSOA010000120.1 GCA_030656435.1 Acholeplasmataceae bacterium
GAAAAATGGGGGTAATCAGAGGGGACTCTTATAATTTAATTTATATTAATCTTAAAAAATGATATTATGAAAACTAAACATCAAATCTTACTTTACATTTTTGGTATTGCATTATTAGCAACAAGTTGTGTTAACAATCAAAGAACTGAAAACACTCAAAGCATTGAATCTAATTCGCAAGAACCTGCTTTGGAAATAGACAGAGACTTTTTAGAGGCATATCTGGGTGGTAATAAATTAGCTGCGGATAAAAAATACAAAGACAAAAGATTTTTTGTTCGTGGAATGATAACAGAAGTTACAAACCTGTACGAACCAATAGTGAAAGTTCAAACTGAGTTGGGATCCGTAGAATGTGTATTTGATAAATCTCAAATAGATGAACTCGCAAACTTAACTCCTGGTCAGAGAGTCGTAATTGATTGTATTTTTAGTGGCATTATTATGACAGTAAGGTTTCATAATTGTAAAATTGTAAAAGTTACATCTAACGAGTAACAACTTACTAATACAATATTTAAAACCAACGAATAAAATTAAAACAAATTATTAATCAGAATTCAGTTGCATTTGCAAGTTGAATTGAGCAAAAGAAAGAAATATCATGATCGAAACGATTGAAATAATTACAAACATAAATGCGGATGACGTTAAAGAAAAGGCAAAAGAAATGTCAAATAAATATAACTTCTTCATATCAGAAAAAGAGGATAGGATTGTATTAAAAAGAGAAATTTTATATTCAAATGGTACAAGTTCTGTTGTTCAGAAATACACAATTATTCCAAAACAAAAAGATGGAAAAACAGAGGTGATTTTATCACTTAAAATTGACAGCAATTTTGTTAATAAAACAATTGAGAAAATGTATGTAAGTAAAAGTAATACGATAAAAACACTAAATTCATTTAAGAATGTCATGTTATGTCTATTTGACGATGACATGCCTTTAAGTGAAGATGAATACAATATTAGTGGTATAGAAGAACCAACATCAACAGGATTGAAAATATTTAAATTTTTCATATATGCAATTAGCTTTGGAATTTTACTGTTTGTTTTTCAAAAATCATGCAGTTTATAACAATGTTAATATGTTCAATTTCAAAACGAATAGATCCTTGATAATTCACTGAGCATCATACTAAATTATAGAAACAAACAGAATCTAAATGAATTAATGGAGACCAGAAACCATTCTAAAAAACGGGGCAAAACCGAAAAGCCAAATGAGTAGGAAGCAAAACAAAAATTATGAGCGAACAAAATTTGGACAATAATGAACAAACATATATGGAAGGGGCTGGTTCATATGCGAAAAGCACTCTCAATGTTATTCAAGGAACTTTTTATCTTACTTCAAAAAGATTTATGTTTTGTAAAAGAAGTGGTCTGTTTGATGCATTAACAGGACCATTATTGATGCACTTAGCCAAAGGAACTCATTTAGTTTTCGAAATCGAACTTTCAAAGCTTAAAAGTATTACCTATAAGAAGCATGGATTTGGCAAGCTACTTTGTTTTATAAATAGTAATAATGAGGAGTTCTTATTAGTTTTCACAACAAGCAAAGAAAAATGGCTATCGACAATTATGGATGTGGTAATAAGAAATAACCCTACAACCAAAATAGAACAAATTGGAGAATATTATTCCTTTTCAGTTGTGGCAGAGGAAATGAAATCGAACGGAAAAAAATCCGATGAAGCATTAGCCGAATTAAAAAAAGCAAAAGATAAATTTGACTTAGGTTTAATAACTCAATCTGAATACGAAAGCAAGAAAGAGGAACTAAGGAAATTTATAAACTAACATAAATCCTGAATTGAATCAGTTTTGATTTAATCTGACTGTAACGGGCAAAAAAAATCTAATTGATAATGCCAATAACAAGAAATGTTTCATCCTAAAAATGACCCGTATAATATAGATAATCAACAATTTAAAAGAACTTTTTTTAATTTTCAGTGGACACTAATGTCTGAAAATATGAAAAAATATATTCTATACCTAATGATTTTCTTGCCATTTTTTGTCAGTTGTCAAAAAAATTGGCAAACCGTTAATTACAATGGAGTTTCTTTGCAAATTCCCACCGACTGGGGAAGTAAATATACAGTAAATCATTTTGATGAAGATATTACAGAATATCAAATTTCCTGTTGGTCAAAAGAAGAAGGAATCTCGCTGATTATTCAATGGGTAGATGTTGAATTCGACGGTGATTTATATATAAAGTCTATGATAGAAACTCAAAAGGAACGATTTCCTGTGTTCAGAGAAATTGAGTTAAGTAAAATTGTAGATGCTGATTTTCTCAACATGAAAGCTAAAAAATGTCATTTCAGTAAATATTTTGATTATGATGATGCATTTGAAGGTGAATATATTGCTTTTACAAAAGACAAGTGTTCGTACATAGTATTAATTGGTGGGGATAAGAAGTTCTATAAGTCAGATACATATAATACTATATTATATAGTATTAAGCCAAATTTTTCCAGTATTGTTAAAACACAAGAAAAAGTTGTACAATCTTATGATACAGATGATAATTTTATACGTTATGAGTTTAATGAGTATTGTATATCAGTACCTAACACTATGGAATTAAGGAACGAAAATTCGTATATGTCATTGGGTAAGGAAATTATAAACGATAAATTGAAAAGTCTAAGAAAAATTGATACTAATGATTATAATTTTGTTTTCCAACCTTCTGGATGTGATGATGTGATGAATATCGATAGGCAAAAGAAAGCATTGGATTTGTATGCAAGAATATTGATAAGTTATCAAAAAGGAGAAAATGGTGATTACATGAAATGGAATGATAATACTTTATTATCAAAAACAGAATATAATGAAATCAATAATTCTTTCAAAAACAACTTGTTATCACAATATAAACAGATGAAACAAATGAAAATAGAAATCCTAAATATTGAGGATATCAAAGTTGGAAAAAATTCGGAAAAGTTTGTTTACATCAAGCAATCATATGCGAGAAAAGGATTAAATGGAGATGTTAAAGTTACAGATTATTATTTGTTTAATTACAATGAGATGGTAAAATTAACAGTCAGTTACCGTATTTCTGAAAGCAACTTGTGGGATAAAGATTTTGACAAAATACTTGATACATTTAGTTTCAATTTTAAAAATAGATAATATGAAAAAACCTATGATTTATGTAATTGCAGTATTAGCATGTGTGGCTTACATTATTACAATCACCCTTTTTCTTCAATTAATTTTAAATATTGATTTTGATGAACTCGCTGTTTTATGGAAAATTTTGTTATTAGGTGTGCCTGTATTAGGGATATGGTCTAGTATAACTAGACAAACAAAAAAAAATGATAACAATGGACATGAGCAGGATGACTCTAAACATTAATTGCAAATAAAAAACTTTTTATTCAACATGGAAACTAAATCATTTAAAACAAATAGTAGAGAGGGAGAATTAAATTTATTCCTAAGGATTATCTTTATTGGTGGTATAATACGAACGATAGTAAACTGCATTTCAGTGATAATTAAATATTCAATTTATAATGACGAATATTTTGGAGTTTTCTTCATTGCAATAATAATCTTCTCAGCAACACACATTTTTGGAATCATTTACACATTGATAAAAAAATCACTTTGGGGGATATGGATTATTTTCGGTAACATAATTTGTAGTATATGCATTATTTTTCTTTTAAATGAAATTTTTCAATATAAAATTTTTGATACAGATAAAATGATTCTAAATGCAGCTCAGTTAATTTTAATACCACTAGTATTACTTTTAAGAAAGAATGGCAAAAGTGCATGGTCTATATTAATTAAAAACAGTAATTTCAAAAAGACTGAGAAAAAAGAAATAACAACTTCAAATATGTTGTTATTTATGAAAAAGAGACGAAGTGTTTTAAAATATATAGATTATAAATTCATGTTAATTGTATGGGCTTTTATCAGCATTATCACTATTGGATGTTTTCATCTAAGACATCATTACATACTATATTATCCAAATATAATTAATAATAATTGGGAGGACGTATTTATATTAGAAGAAGAAGAAATAGAGTATAAGAAAGTCTATATTAGAAACACTGGATTGGAAATTTCCATTGTCATATCACTATCAGGATTTTTACTTATAGGAGGTTGGGGGTATATCAATAATAAAAAGAAGAGAGAAATTATACCAAATGATAAACCAACAATGTAAGCTCCCCTAAAAAACACTTAAATTTTCTGCCAGAGAAAAGAATAGTTTAATTATTTGAGAATTGCACCATTGTTTGAAAAAGCAAAAAACAAAAGTATCTCGAACATATTTTTGCCTCAATCGTTTTGGGATGTTTTAAAAATGATTAGTAATGAGTAATTATTTGACTAACAATTTAATAATTAAGAATATGAAACGAACAGTGAAATTTTATGCATTATGTATTTTGTTTTCCTTTATAGCTTTAAAAGGATATTCTCAATTGAGTATTTCATTTTATAATTCATCTATCTCAAAAATTGGATTAGCATATAATTTTAATGATAGACTATGGAGCGAGTTGAGATTGTATAGCTATACTAGTTTACTTGATTTAACTCCTGAATTAGTATTTTGTTACAATATTGTAAAGAAAGAAAACCACAATGTTTATCTTGGTTTAGGAGCTAATATTAATTATTATACAGGATTTGTTTTGCCTGTTGGAGTTCAATTTACACCTATCGAAAAGTTCAACAATTTTTCATTGCATATTGAATTTCAACCTACATTAGACTTTATGCAAGGGGATATATTTATGCAGAGTTCTTGGGGATTAAGATATAAGTTCTGAATAAATTGCTTTCATAAACACCTTTCAACTCAACACACATGACCCTTGAAGATTTTATATCAAAATACGATAACGAAATTTCAATCATCCTACTTGAAGGCAAACGGAATGTGTTGGAATCTGATAAGGGGAAGTTATTCGAATTAGGAAAATTATTAACAAGCAAATCCGCAAATATGCTTTTCCGAAGCGGAAATGCCGAAGGTGCGGATCAGTATTTTTCAGATGGTGTTGCATCAGTTGATTATACAAGATTACAGGTCATAACACCATATTCAGGACATCGTAAGGAAGCAAATAAATCTTATTCAACATTTTCATTGGGTGATGTAGATTTATTAAACAGTCCAAATGTAATATATCAATCAAAAGCCAATAAAAAGACAGAGAATTTAATCGACAGATTTGTTTCAGGTGAAAAAAACAGATACACAATAAAAGCTGCTTATATAATTCGAGACACTGTAAAAGTCCTGGGAACGAATAAGATTAAACCCGCAACTTTTGGAATATTTTATGATGATATATTAAATCCTCAATCTGGTGGTACTGGTCACACTATGAACGTTTGTTCTAATAACAATGTGCCTTATTGCGACCAACAGGTGTGGTTTGGTTGGTTGGATGAAAAGATTTAAATTAGAACAAGTTTTATTGTGGAAATCATTTACCAAAATTTGGCGATTCAAAGTTACTGATTACAATAGAACTTATCATCTAAAACATTTATTCGCTATTTTGTAAAAAAATGTCCAGTGCATTAGGGTGTCCAAAAAAAAATTAAATGCTATTAGAACGTCTCATTTAATATGTTTTTGAATTTACCTCCTTTAATTTTATAAATTAATGCGAATACAAAATCAATTACAAATAGGATGCGAAAAAGAATTAAATAGTCACCTCCTTCACCATCATCTAAAACTTCATAAATACTTTGATTTGTCAATAAAGCATAAATAATAAAAAGTAACAATAATGATAAAACAAAAGATGTGAGTACAACTACAAA
Organism: Acholeplasmataceae bacterium; assembly: GCA_030656435.1. Taxonomy (GTDB): domain Bacteria; phylum Bacillota_I; class Bacilli_A; order Acholeplasmatales; family Acholeplasmataceae; genus Peloplasma. The sequence goes on from JAUSOA010000120.1 coordinate 5,854, forward strand.
AGCGGAAAATCTCCTTAATGTTATTAATTTTTTGTTATTCTCTTCCATATATTTTAATTATTTAAACATGATAAAAATATTTTAGTTCTGATTACTATCCAAAATATCAATACAAATCATTCAATATTTTTTGTTTTACAATAATTTTAAAAGATTACTTGCGTCCATATAACAATTTCAATGAAGTTATCATTTAATTAAACAAGAACTAATTCCTCATGTCAGCTCCTAAAAGAAAAGTTGGTTTAAATTCTCTATCAGCAATAAAATGTTCTACACTTTTCCAATGTTTTCCAATCATAAACATATAAACACTTAAATATCCAGCTGAAATCATATCGTCAAATTTGTATACAAAGGGGTCATTATTTAGTTTATAAGTCCTATAATCTTTAAAATATTGTTTTAGGGAAAATTCTGTAATGTCTATGAAAATTGCTGATTTTTCAAAACATATTTGAGCCTCATCATATTCTTCAAAGGCACCAACAATATAACCAAGAAATTCTGTTTCAATCGCAACAAAATATTTATACATAATATAAATTACCTCACATAGATAAAATAAATAGTATTAATACTTTTTCTTTTCATTACACAACTTTGCGTAATTTATAGCATCTGTGGCTTTATCATAGCGAAATTTGCCATATATAAAATTTTTATTTTCAAAATCAATTTTATATAGTATTAGTTCGTCAGTAATAATGCTATTGAATCCCAAATTCTCAAATTTTTGTTTTTGTTTAATTCTATAATGAAATAAACAATTTTCACACTCACCATTAATAATTGAGTTCAATGCGTTTCATTTGGGACATAGTTCATTGCTTTGAAACAATTCATCTTTAAGTAATTGAACAGAAACTAAAAAATCAATTTCATCATCAGATGTTATTATTTCTCCATTTATTTTTCTGTTTTCCAACTCCTTAAATTCATCAAAAATATAATATAATCCTGATTCGGATAAGGTCAATGACATTTTATCTAAATCAATTTCTTTCGTTTGAGTTTCGAGAAATATTTTCTCATTCTTTCTCTCGTTTTTTGGAATTGCACTTATTTTTTTGACTCCCGACGTTGAATGATTGGGTGCGTTTAATATTTCCTTTAAATCGGATAACATGTTTTCATAATGCTTCAATTCTCCGTTAAGTGAAACTCCTGCATTATACTTTTCTTGTTTTACAAAGGCAGTAAAACTTTCAGTACCGTCTTTTTGCAAGATTAAAAAGTCATTGGTAAGGAAAGAAACATTAAACATCTCAGATTTATCTTGATGTTCAATTAAAAGACTATTTGTGGCATGTAATAAAATTTCCCAGCTACCCTTAATAACATCTCCATTAATTGATATTAGTAGTTGACCGTTTGATTTAAATATGTATATCTTTTTACTGTTAAGAACTTCTTCTGTTATCAAAAACCAGGAATTGTTTGTCAAAAGGTTCATATCAATAAAACTAACAGATGAGTTCTTGACTTTATCAGTAATATTTTTTATAATATCAATTAACATAAAGGAGATTTAGTTCTAAGGTTATTGTTTTTTTTCTCTGAACAAAAGTAAAAAATTATTTCGGCATTTACAGTCTTATTTATTGACAATGTACTACAATATTAAACTCTTAAAGTATATTATTAAGTCAAATAATTAAATAATAGTGTAAATGGTAATTCACATTGCTTAATTTCAGCAACTTATAAATGGCATATAGCTGAGAACATACTGGAAACATCTCAGGTAATTACACTCCCTCACTCCCCAATCCCACTAATAAACGTATCAATAAAATTCTTAATCTTAGTCATTATCCTTTGACCTGTTGTTTTCCTTTTCAGGACGGTTGGTTTTTCACCTTCAATTAAATCCAATACTTCATCACGCAGGGGTTCACGTTCGGAGAACAGATAATCTGCAATGACTTTCTCTACTTTGTGATCCGCTAGATTTTCTTCGGCACAAAGTTTTTTGAAGGCAATAAGTTGTTCTTCGTTCCAGTAACGTTCAAATTCGTTTGGGATGTTGTCTGCATCATCTATGTTCGGAAGATTTTCTTTGATGAATTTTTCAATCAGCTCCCTTTTACTACGTAGGTGAGCTTCACCCGCTATCAGGTCAATGATTTCCTTTTGCTTCTTGTCCTTGTCTTTCCCGTCTTTTAGGTTGGCCAGTAGTATAAGTATGTATGCAACATTGATTTCGTCACGGTGGATCAATTCCAGCTCAAAGTCCACATCATCCAATATCGAAACCTTTTCCTTTTGGTGGTCGGTTTTTACTTTGTCGTATAGGTCCAGGTATTTGCTCTTGTAATCTTCAAACAACTGTTCATTCATTGATAGGTCATTGAATGAAAAGTCGGCAAAGGTTGTTAGTACGTTCTTTAATCGCATTAGTTCACGGAACGCTTTTATATATTCTAACTCTTCGTTTTCATCTTTGAGGTCGGAAACACTATTTACAGTTGGGGCTATTTTCAATAATTCAATAAATGCTTTGCTGAATTTTTTCACATAGTCTTCATAAGGCTGCATGATTATTATATCCTTTGCGTCCTTATTGCTGAAAAGTGTTATAGCATTGTCGGTATCTTTTTTCAGGTTGCGGAACACTACTATGTTTCCCTGTGATTTTTGTTCGTTAAGAATACGGTTTGTGCGAGAATATGCCTGTATCAACCCGTGATACTTTAAGTTCTTGTCAACATAAAGGGTGTTGAGTGTTGGACTATCAAAACCAGTTAGGAACATATTTACTACCAACAGTATATCAACCTGTCTGGACTTTACCCGCTTGCTTATGTCGTTGTAATAGTTGTAGAACGATTCATTGTCACGTGTTGAATAATTCGTGCCGTACATCCCGTTATAATCAGAAATAAACTTATCCAACTTCTCACGACTGTGTACATTTAAACCATAGGCTGGTTGTGAATCAGCTGCCATTAATACGTCTTCGTGCAAAAATCCGTTGGCATCTTTGTCGTCTTCATTGGCTGCATAGCTGAATATCGTTGCAATGCGTAAATTATGCTTACCAGCGACTTTTTTAGCCTTAAACAGCTCATAGTACTTAATTAAAGTTTCGACGCTATTAACGCAAAATAAAGCGGTAAATTCACGGTTATAAGTCTTGCGGTTATGATTATCAATTATAAAGTCCGTAATCTTACTCAGTCGCTTTGGCGATTCCATCAATTCCTTGGTATCGATATCTTCAACTTCAATATCGATATTGGTGTTGCTGTCTTTTTTTTTGTATCGTCCAACATATTCAACCGAAAACTTCAATACATTCTCATCCTTAATGGCATCGGTAATAACATACTTATGAAGACAATCTCCGAAAAGTTCTGTTGTAGTTCGCTTGCCTCGTTCATTCTTCACCGCATTTTCGACAAAGATAGGTGTACCTGTAAATCCAAACAACTGTATATTGTTGAAGTATGCTTTGATTTTGTTATGAGTTTCTCCGAATTGGCTACGGTGGCATTCATCAAATATGAAAACTATTCGCTCGTCTTTCATCAGATCCATCTTCGACTGGTGGTGTTTTTTGCTGATAGCAGTATTCAGTTTCTGGATGGTGGTAACGATAAGTTTTGTGTCATCAGTAAATTGCTTTACCAATGCAGTAGTGTTATCCGTCCCATCAATGCTTCCTTTGCTAAATGAATTGAATTCTTTGGTGGTTTGATAATCCAGGTCTTTACGATCAACCACAAAAACCACTTTCTTCACCTGTGGCATATTCACTATTATCTGGGCTGCTTTGAACGAAGTAAGAGTTTTACCCGAACCAGTTGTATGCCAGATATATCCGTTTTTTGTGCTGTTTTTTACCCTTTCAACCAATGCTTCCACTGCATAATATTGATATGGACGTAATACCATTGGAATCTTATAGGCTTCGCTCAACACAATGTACTTGCATATCATTTTTGATAGATGGCATGTGTCCAGAAAGTTGAAAGCAAATTTATCCAGTTGATTAATGGTCTTGTTCTGTTCGTCACTCCAATAGAAGGTTTGCTTGAATGACTGGTATTTGTTGTTTGCGTAGTATTTGGTATTTACCCCGTTGCTGATAATGAAAATCTGGACATACTGAAACAACCCTATACTTGCCCCAAATGAATGACGTTGGTAGCGATTAATCTGGTTAAAAGCTTCTTTCAATTCTATACCCCTTCTTTTCAGTTCTATTTGCACCAGTGGCAATCCGTTAATCAACAAGGTTACATCATATCGGTTCTTATATTTGCCCTCAATACTGACTTGATTTGTTACCTGAAACAAGTTTTGACACCAGTTATCGACGCCTACAAACTCGAAATAGAGGCTTTCTCCATTCTCCCGAACAATGTGTTGTTTTTCCCGCAAAGTCTTCGCCTTGTCAAACACAGACCCTTTGCTGAGGATGTTTAACACCCTGTCGAACTCCTTGGAAGTGAATTCAATTCCGTTGTGTTTTTCCAACTGACTTTTCAGGTTTGCCAACAGGTCTTTTTCGTCTGCTATGGTCACAAAACTATAACCCAATAATTGAAGCTGAGTTACAAGATTGTTTTCAAGGAGTTGTTCGGGTTGAGTGGTCATATTTGTGTTTGATTTTTCAAATATCAATGTTAATAGTGTTGTGACTGGTAAAAAAACAAAGTGTTGTTTGCCAGAGCCTCGCTCCTTCAAATTTTATTTGATTATGTTGTTTAAAAACTGTGTCAAATAATTCTATCACTGCTATTACGATTGTTATAGAACATAACTTCATGACATAAACTGATGAATTTTCAATTTACACCGTATCTTACTTTTTAATTGATTTTTTCTCTAATTTAGATAAGAAGTTTCTTATTTTTTTCTGGTCTTTATAACTATAAATATCAGTTGAAGAATAGATGCTATCTTTCCCTGATAATTTTAACTTCACATCACAAATACTGTTTTCAATGAAAACAATATCATCATGAATGTTTTGTTTAATGTCAAATTTCAATCCGTAATGTTTAAGTTTGAACCAAAAATATGAATCAAACAATTGACCAATTTCATTTACATACAACATAAAAAAATGTAACTCAATCAAATTATCATCAAAATTCGAAAAACTATTCTTAAATTCAAATTCGTAATACTTATTTGGTAGTATTTCAACATAATAAGGAGGTCCATATATTATAGTGTCAGGAAAGAAATTGTAATTTAATGAATGTATCTCATCCCTTATCTTCTTTAATCCACAAATTGTATCTAACGACGCTCTTAACAAGACTTTTGCGTTTGCGTTTCCAGTATTTTTGATTCTGATTTTAGTTTTTGTGTGAATTTCACCATTAACTGTAACTAACCCTATTGAATCATTTTCTTCTCCTGTAAGGTTTGCAGACTTGATATAAAAATATGTTGAATCAAACATTATTGTATCTATCACTAAACTTGGTCTATAATTAATTGCACTTAGTTCGTATTGTTGTTTTTCAATTTTATCGTCTTGACATTTGTCACATACTAATGATACAATTGAGATAATAATTGCAATTATTGCCAAAGAATTATAATTTCTTTTTTTTGAACCCTTCATTTTCATCTTTTTTATTCACCCAATTTATATTACATAACTAAGACCCCAAATAAATCATACAAACATCTTTTGCAACAACCCTTTTTTCCAACCTTCCATTTTCTCAATCTGTTTTCCGCAATGATTTATTTTATCATCAATAGCGGAAAGGAAGTTGGCGATTTTGGTTTGTTCTGTTAAGGGTGGTAATTTTATCAACACCTTTGCCAAGCTTGATTTTGGGAGTTGTTTTAGTGCTGAACCTGTTTGCATTGATTTAAATTGAGTAATACCCCAACGTGAACTTAAAAAATTCAGTAAGTAAATTGAGTTTAGTTTTGAACTAACTCTTAATAAACAAATTTGTGCATTTATATTAGAATTGTCGAACTCCTCACTCACATAAGCAAGCAATCCAATATCACCACGAGTAGTTATTAATATATCACCAGTTTTCAAGTGTCCACTAGTAAGTATTTCATGGTGTTTTGGTTCAATAAACTTCATATCTTGCATTGTCAACCGAAGATTTTTTATATTGTTTGCTCTAATAAATGGAATGCCATTAGAAACCATTTGGTCTGCACGTGGGTAAAGTTCACCATAATTCCCGTCTGACACATAAATTTCTAGTTCCCCCAGCCTCTTCTCTTCCCACTCTGCAAAATCCTCCCCATTCTCATCCTTAAATCTCAGTTTCTGACTGAAAATTTGTTGCATCACCCCTTTTTTGTATTGTTCTAACAGGCTTTTTTTCTTTTTAAGTTGAGTGATTTTATCATCCACTGCCGTCAGGAAATTGGCGATTTTGGTTTGTTCGTTTCTTTGTGGAAATATTAATAAGAGGTTTGAAAGTCGTGTAGTTGAAATGCTGAGCACCTTAGATCCTTGCGACTCTTTTTGTATTTGAGTTCTAATATTTTTCGATTTGAAAAGAAATCCATTGAATCCAATACTAAATATATTTTTTTGAGGTCTTGCCAAAATTGTATGTAAACCAGACAACAATTTTTGATTGTCAATATTGACTATTTCAATTGACTTTCCAACATCATTTAAGTCTTCTGATGCATCTGCAAGAATTAAATCACCTTGTTGACAATAGTTGTCATTTGTAATCCTATCAATAGATATTTCAGGGTTAATAAAAGGAACTATTTCCTTAGTAATATCAAAGAGTGTTTGAAATTTTGTATGAATATCACCGTAATGGATGTTTTTTACTTTTCCATTTTCATAATTTAGATTATCTCTTGAAAAAGAATTTGTACTTCTAAAAGTAAAAGTTTCACCCAACTTCCTTTCCACCCATTCCCCATTAAACCCAGGAAACCGCAATTTTGGTATGTTTATTTGCTTTTCCATAACTCAAAACGGGGTTTTAATATTTAATTCAGCACAGAATCCTGCAATCAACTTATCTGTTTCCATCATGGATTTATCTAATTCAATGATTTGAGAAGCAATTGCATCAATATCAATTTCATCTTCCTTTTCAAAGGTATCCACATATCTGGGAATATTCAGGTTATAGTCATTTTCGGCAATCTCTTTCAGGCTTGCCCTTTTGCTGAATTTCTTCGTTTCGGTTCGTTCACGGTAGGTGTTCACAATTCGGTCAATGTCTTCTTCCCGCAACACGTTTTGGGTTTTTACCTTATCGAAATACTGACTGGCATCAATGAACAATACATCTTCGGGAGTTTCACGGCATTTCTTGAACACCAATATACAGGTGGGAATACTGGTGCCATAAAAAATATTAGCAGGTAAACCGATTACCGCATCAAGATAGTTACGGTCTTCAATCAGGTATCGACGGATTTGAAGCTCTGCACCGCCACGGAATAATGCCCCGTGAGGCAATACAACAGCCATAATACCATTATCAGCCAATTGATATATCATGTGTTGAACAAAGGCAAAGTCTGCCTTGCTGCTTGGTGCAAGCTTGCCATATTGACTAAATCTATCATCTGTGGTAAAAAGTGGGTTAGCACTCCAATTGGATGAAAAAGGAGGATTAGCCACCACTGCCTCAAATCGCTTATCAAGATGTTGCGGGTGTTCCAGCGTGTCTTCCTGTCGAATATTAAACCGACGGTAATGAACACCATGCAAAATCATGTTCATTCGGGCAAGGTTGTAGGTAGTGCGGTTCATTTCCTGTCCGTAAAACTCACTAACCTCAGTTTCTTTCGATAACCGCAACAACAACGAAGCAGAACCGCAAGTTGGGTCGTAACATGATTTGATTTTGGTTTTGCCTGTGGTCACAATCTTTGCCAGAATTACACTCACCTGTTGCGGTGTATAGAACTCACCCGCTTTTTTACCAGCACCACTGGCAAACTGTCCAATCAGGTATTCATAAGCATCACCCAGCACATCAGCTTTGCTGTCTTCCAGTTTAAAATCAATTTGGTCAAGGTGATACAGCACCTTTGAAATCAATTCATTTTTGGCAGATTCAGTACGTCCCAGTTTGGTTGAAGTAAGGTCAAGGTCTTCGAACAGATTATCAAAATCGTCCTCACTGGCTGTACCCATGGTACTTTGTTCTATGTTGGTAAGAATCTTCTGTAAATCTTCCAGTATGAAATTATCCGCACCAACTTTACCGTTGTTTCCCCGTTTGGCAACTTGGCTAAACAGTTCCGAAGGTTTCAGGAAATAACCCAGCTTATCGAGCGATTCTTCTTTGATAGCCTCTATATATTCTTTTCCAGAGGCTGATTTTTCATCAATATCAAGGTATTTTAAGTTGTCCTGTTTCAGAATGGAATCTGCGTACAGATGCATTCTTTCAGAGAGGTATTTATAGAAAATAAATCCTAAGATATAATCCCGAAATTCATCTGCATTCATCTTTCCACGCAGGGTGTTGGCGATATTCCACAGTTGTTGTTCGAGCTGGCGTTTTTGGTCTTCTGACATAAGGTGTTTTTATTTAACTTTTTTAATTGACCATCTTATACAATAATATTTCACCATATGAAACTGAATATTAATTGATAATTTTTTAGTCCCCACAAAAATAGTTAAAAAATTTAATGATTAGTTCAAAAGTTGAGTGAATATCAATAATTGAACATGGAGCTTCATGTTTAACAATTTAAAGATATATGTTTGTTGAATATTTTGAATTTATCAAAACGTATAAATTTTTTGATATAAAAAACCATCTAAAATCCACACGATCAACAGTTTATTTGTGCATTTTTTTGTTTTTATAATTTTTGAGAGAAATGTTATAACATTATGAAATTCAATAGAATATGCGAAAATATCATATGCGAAAAAAAACTGCTATACCCCTGATAAAAATTAAAGTTGTAGTTTTACAAATATACTGTTGATTAGGTGGAATGGGAAGGATGTTTATTTCCTTACTTTCAAGTACTTCTTCTTAACATCATCTTTTTTAAATTGATGTGGTCTTTTGTTATTGTCGATAGTTTCTAAAACACCCTCTTTAACCCATCTGTTGATTGTTCTGGGATCTTTACCGAAAATTCGAGCCAAATCATTGGTGTTCAAAATATCTTTTTCATCCTTTAATGTATTGTCCCATTTTTCTTTTTCTATATCATTTTTAGTTATAGATATCGGTTTCGGGTTTGGACTGTAAGTGTTAAAAATTTGCGTTAGTTCATTAATTGCTTTTTCAATAAATAAGAATTGCACGCTTATCATTCCTGCAAAAAATTTTAATGTTTTATATTGGTTTTTAGCACCTTGTGAATTTTCAACTAATGATTTATCAACTGATTCATCTCTTTTTATTAAGTCTTTGAAAAAATCAAAATCCACCCATCGTGTATTGTGTTTATTTTCTTTATCATATATATCATTGAACAAATCTAATTTTGTTTGTAAAAATCTCAATAACACATCAGTATTAGTTATTGCAAGTGTATCAATTTTTTCTCTTAATTCACAGAAATAATTATCATATAAACCTTGCAAATACTGTTGGTATGCATCTACACCTTGATAACCTAAAAAACCGTTATAGCAATTTTCCTCATATGATATTTTATCTTCTAAATCAGATAATTCATAACGTCTTAATTCCAACTCGAAATTGTTTGTTTTCATTTGTTATATATTAATTTTTTTTCATATTTCTGTTTTATACGAATTACACTGTCAGTTCTTGGGGTTTTGTCATATTCTTTAATAATGGCTGGGGTACTTTGGCCAGTAAATTCTCCGATTTCTTCAAAAGAATAACCCCGACTTTTTAAGTTAGTTATAAAACTTCGTCTGCCAGTATGAGTTCCTACCATTTTCCACTTTTCCTTTTCAATTTTTTCTGTTCTTCCCCCTATTGTGATAAACCAACTTGAAGTTTTTTCAAACCCATTAATATACTTACATATCTTCTGTACATATGTGCGTATAGTGTTGTCGGATAGTCTTGGTAATTGATAATTGTATTTTTCAAATATAAACTGTAATTCACTCCAAATAGCAGGAGTATAAGATATTGAGCCAGTTTTTTTTGTTGGTTTTATTAAAACTTTTTCTTTTTTACCATTAAGGTTTTTGTATTGAAAATCCTTTTCCGATAAGCCGCTGTTAAAATCAGAAACCCGCAATCCTGTATAACAACCAACTAAGAACAAATCTTTTGCTTTATCATGAGTTGGATTTAACCCAACCTTTGTCGTATTAAAATTAAATATTTCATTTAGCTCATGTACATTAAGTGCAATGTGTATGTTTCCGTATCCTTTTTGTTCTTTGGGGCGAGCAAACCATTTTTCATTATAATTTTTATTTTTACTAATATCTTTTTCAACTGCAAGACCCATTAAAAATTTTAAGTTCTTAATATAATTGCTTATTGATCCTGGTTGTAAATCTTTTTTTTCGCGAAATATTTCTTCTCCATTATCATCTATATCCTTTATTATCTGTTTGTTGGTTAAAAATTGCATGAAATGATTATACCAATCTTTATCTATTTGAGAAAATGTTGTATTAGGCTTAAACGCCTTTATCATTTTAGCTAAATATTTGTATTT
>JAUSOA010000128.1 GCA_030656435.1 Acholeplasmataceae bacterium
GCGAAAATACTTTCAAATGATTATTTCTTTGAAGTTGATATTTATGATTATTTTTATGCCCCAAATAAAGTATATCTCCAAAAAAAATATGACTTAATTACATCTACTGAAGTTGTAGAGCATTTGAAGAATCCTTTAAAAACATTCGAATTATTTCATGATCTCTTAAATAAAAATGGTATTTTGAGCATTTTAACACTATTTCATCCAAACAATAGGGAAGAATTTTTTAAATGGCATTATATAAGAGATATCACTCATTTGTGTTTTTTTACACCAGTGACGATGAGAAAGATTGCTGAACTTTGTGGCTTTAATATTCTATCAACAAACAATTATAGATATACAGTTTTCCAAAAGACAATGTGATTGTCTTTTTTATTTTATAGGAAATTGTATGTTTTGGCTCTTCCTATTTTATTGCTAAGTATTGCATTTATTATAATACACTATTATTTAATTGGTGAAAAGAATGTTGTCTTTAATCTCTTGTTTTTAACTCATATCGTTCTATGTTCTGCTGATGTGATTGTTTTTGTATTATACCTTATATTAAAACCTAGAAATGTTATGTATTATGGTAATTATTATTTGAACAATTAGTTGAGAACAATTGTTGTTTTGGTTCTACATCAGCAAAGTGGTCACAAAAATGGCATAAAATATGTTTCTTCTGTACAAATACCCCTTGTTTTTACTTGTCTGTGAAAACATATTTATATAACATACATACAAACCACACCTTTTGACAAAGCAATTCCGGATTCACCATACAGTTTGTGTGTGAAAACATATATTGTTAAAATGAAAAACTCACCTAAATCAGATAAAACCGTTATTTCCCACTATCAATGGTTTTCAACCTCCTCCATAAAAACACCAAGTAAGGGGTTCGATTAACCTTTAAATGCGGGTTCATTGTTATTTGATATTCACAATTCAAAATAAAATAGAATTCCTGATCAAGATAGTGATTATCAAGATTTTCAAATTCTTTTTTCATTGAAAATGATGCATTTTTAGCTAAATACACAGCAACTTGGGTATGACATCCTTTTTCACACAACAACTTGGTATAATCTGGGTGAGTTGAAAACTTTCTTAAGGCTTAAATAGCGACGATGATTGGTTTCAGAGATAGTATATATCTATTTATTTTTCTATCTACAAAGTGGTTGCATTGGCTTTTTATTTGGATATTTTTGAGTAAAAAAAAGCCTTGTTATTGGATAAAATCGCTTCAACAAGGCTTCTTACTCTTTCGAGTACCGGGATTATTATGTTGGAGATGAAATACTATATGCATATAAAAAATCTTCTTAACAATCATATAATAAACTTGGTTGTGACAACCTCAAAACTAACACAAACTTGGTTATGACAAGACAGCCAATTTGTATCAAAATAGGTAGCATCACACAACGTAAAGAGAGTATTCAAAAAAACAACTTGGACTAGATAGGCTATTTCAAACTTTTTTCAACAATTTCCTTTGTTAAGCTACCTCTGTAAAGGTGCGTAAAAACCTAATAGTGTTGCTGATTTTGTAGAATAACTCTGTATTAAAAAAACCAAAATGGAGGAATGTCCAAATGAGTATAATAAATTATATAAAAGAAATGATGAATTTTAAACGATTTAAAAAGACATATAGAAAAAACCACGTTTCAATGGACTATAATAGTAACTTGCAGGTATGTGATAGTTATATTCAGTTGTTATCAAATAATGGATAGGTTATACTAAGTTGGACAGAATTAGAATAGACATGTTAAACTAGATTTATAGAAAAGAGAGGGTTTAAATATGTCTAGAGGCCAACGGTTTACAGATGATTTTAAAAAGCAGATTGTAAGACTCTATCAATCAGGCAAGCAAGCAAGTGTGCTTTCGAAAGAGTACGATCTTTCTTTACCAACAATTTATAAATGGATTAGAGAATCCAATACTACAGGGTCATTTAAAACAAATGATAACCTAACAGATGAGCAAAGAGAACTCAAGGCATTACGCAAGCGAACTGCAGAGCTAGAGATGGAAAATGATATCTTAAAGCAAGCAGCGCTGATCATGGGACGAAAATCCAAATCATAAGTCGCAATGCCTATAAATATCCAATCATCAAGATGTGCAGGATCTTAAAGGTTTCTAGATCCAATTACTACTATGAAATCAACCGTATTGTTAAAGAAGATGAATCTAGTGAAGATCACGCAGTCAATCAACTTATTCCAAGGCTTTTAATGAAATGGAAAGCATGGGTGGAGATGTTTTAGTTATAGCTTCTACTGTTGGTCTTTTTAGTGCATATGGTGGATATGCATCGTGGGATAATCAACAAAGAGGTCTTAATCATTCTTGGACAACAGAAAGAAGGGACTATTGGCAATCGAGGGAAAGAGCAAATGGCAAGTCGCCTAACGGAGAAATTTTACATCATCCACATGGGAGACATGGGGCTAATGTTAGAATTTATTATCCAGTTTCTCTTGCAGAGCATAGAGCAATACACGACCAGCTTGGTTATGGGAATAGACAGGGCGGATTCTATCAATATAGAGAATGGCTTAATTTTTGGAGAGAATTATTCACTGGATTTTAATAGGGAGGAGTGACATGAGATTGATTATTTCGAAAAAGCGAAAAGAAGTTGAAAGAAAAATGACCGACTTTATACAAGGTGAGATAGCTTTCGATGATTTTCTTTCAGAATACAAAAATGATACCAACATGGTCAGGTTTATAAGTGAAAGTTCAGCAAAAACCAATTCTTGGTTCTACAATATTGACGATTTGGAAAGTTTAGATTTTTCTAAATTATCAGTAAGAGCTGGTTTTATCTCGACAATTATAAACTATCTGAATAAAAGAAAAGTTACATTTAATAGTTTGAACCGTGATTTGATTAAGTATAACGAATATTCAGCCTTCATTCCTAATTGGCTTGACTTTGATGATGAAAATATTGTCGTCAATGTCATAGATAGTGTATCATCAGATATACCAAAAGAGGATAGAAAGAGAATAATCAAGAAAAAACTACACTCAATTTTCAAGTATGAAAAAAGACCACCAAAATGGTTGCAGAATCCTGAGTGGCCTATAATCAATGGAAACCCGAGTATATTTTTAAGACAAGATGGGGATCCCAACGATCTTACAAAAGATGTTGTGAATTATTACTTCTTTGATGTTGCATCAAAAAAAGAAATCACAGTTACTCAATTTATCTAACAGTAAGATTTACTAAACATATGTTCCAAAGTTTTAAGATTACCACAAATATTCCATAATTAAAGATACTATAAACCACGAAAGGAAACTGACGTGGTTTATTGTTAAAGTTGGTACGAAATTACTTGAATCTAGTATGACGTATAAATCGCCTGGTACAGGTAAAACATCGATTCAAGTAGAAAACTTAGAAACATACACAGGTGAAAATATTACATATGTGTATGATGCTTTAGGTAATGTTATTCATATGGAAACAGATGATGGCATTTATGATTATGAATATGATTATATGGGTAGATTGACAAAAGAATACAATGCAGTACTAGATCAAACCATCAAAATTGAATACAACAAACAAAATATCAGTTATATGAGATACTATGTTGGAAAAACGACAATAATTGATAAAGAGATGGATTCTTAACAAATCATGAGAATCAACTCTTATTTGTTGATAAGCATAAAGATGAAATGTTGTGTCCATTCCACTTACATATCCAAGTAGTTATCTAGGCAATCCTACAATGATTGGATCAAAGACACTATCATGGGAAGATAGAAGACTTAAAGCGATTCCTTCTGATAGTATTACCTATGCACTTGTGTGTGAAAACATGTTTTATATCGCTTTTGAATATGTACAAGTGACTAAATCTAGCAATCTGCTCATTTCAACATATACTTGTTTTGATTACGTTTTTAAGTAAAATATGTTTCTCACCGTAAAAAAGTCTTGAAAGTGAGAACATAAAATGGCAAAAAATATGTTTCCAACGCACAATATTCTGCATTTTCGCGAGCAATGGCAGCAACTCAACGCACGTAGAAACGATATCATTGCTTTCTTTAAAAACATCATAAATAGAGCTGTTTGCAATAATATTTATTAGTTACGTATGCTTTGAACATAAATTAAGGCACTTTATAAGTTAAAAGAACGTTCAAACTTGCTATTATTCCGATATCGGTATATAATAAACGTGTGAGGTGATTTTATGAACTATATGACAACAAAAGAAGCAAGTCTAAAATGGGGGATTTCTGATCGTCGTATCAGAATATTATGCACTGAAGGTAAAATTAAAGGTGCGGTCAAAATTGGCCGTAATTGGTCAGTGCCTTCTGATGCAATGAAACCTATTGATAACCGAACTAAAATGAAATCAAGATTTCAAGGAATAGATTATCAATTTGATGCAATCGATGAACAAAAAAAGGCTATTGATTTACGTCGCCCACTAACAAAAAACCAATATAACACACTAAGAAATAACTTAATCGTTGAATGGACATATAACAGTAATGCTATAGAAGGAAACACGCTGACTCTATCAGAAACAAAAGTTGTACTGGAAGGTATTACTATTGGTGGGAAAAGTGTTGTCGAACATTTAGAAGCGATCAACCATAGAGATGCCATCCTGTTTTTAGAAAGCATTGTTGATAGACAAGAAGAAATATCTGAGTGGAATATAAAAAATTTGCATCAAATCATTCTTAAAGACATTGATAATTTAAATGCTGGTAAATATAGAATGGAGAACGTGTTGATTGGTGGGGCAAAACATATACCACCAGATTACCTTATGGTTCCAGAACAAATGCAGAAACTAGTTTATGAAGACAATCGAGAATGGATTCATTATCACCCTGTTGTTCGAGCAGCGTTATTGCATGGTGAATTTGTTAAAATCCATCCCTTTATTGATGGCAATGGTCGAACTGCAAGACTACTCTTGAATTTAGTTCTAATGTCAAATGGTTATCCACCAATAGTTATAAAAAAAGAAAGTAGACTTGCATATTATGAGGCACTAGATACTGCTCATACCACATTAAACTATTCGAAATTTGTTCATTTGATAGCAACTTTAGTTTTTGAAGCCGAGCAATTATGGTTGAAGATACTAAAATAATGGGATTATAAAATAAAAACGATTTGTATAAGGTACAAAATGGTATCAACTTAGTTTCTCATCTAATAAATAAAGATAAAGGAAATAGCTATGATGAAACCAATGATTAAAGAAATATTGAAAAATGGAATGGTGCTGCAATAAACCTCATGGATTATATTAACAATAAGAATTATGAGTATAAGATTGAAAAATATTTGGGAAAAATCAATAAGATAGGATTTAGGGATTCCATCTCATTAAAATATTTTGTCAACACTATAATTGAACCAGATAAATCATTAATAGGTTGTTTTAACGAGATCAATCTTTTTGATGTCTATCAATATCATATGCTAGACATCTTTAAAATTGTAATAGAGTTTGCGAAAGGCAATATTGTAGTGATTACCGAATGGACTGTTCCATGGGAGGGTGATTCGTGTTATTCTGATTTTATTAAAAACATGCATGCAGAGTCGATTCCAGCATATCCTTATCCAAAAGTTAGAGAATATTGGATGCCTAAGGAACAACCTTACAAAGTTTATTATTATGATATCCACCTTGATATGTATAAAAGTGATTCAGTATTAACTGATTTTCTTGAAGAATTTAGAGGATTTGATACATATTCGGGTTACATCATTGATGCACATAAAATTGATGTATTTAAAAAATTCTTATTACAAGGCGATAGCAACATGTTGTTGGAAAAAGAATTCAAAGACTCTGTCATTGGATTTTTTTCAGGAGTTCATGAATGTGATACACTGGTCATAATCTCAAAATAACATCTGGCTTACAGTCAATAAAATGGATATATAAAAATATAGAATAGTGGAACATAAAATGCTAGGAATATGTTTCCGACGTACACGAACCGATATATTTTTGAGCAATCAGATATACTCCACGTATACTGATTTAGACAACATTTTCGAAAAAATATGTTTCCGACGTTAAAAAAGTCTGGAATGGGGGAACATAAATGGGCTAAAAATATGTTTCCCATACACATTATTTGGCATATTTTCGAGCAATGGGAGTAACTCCACGCACGTTGAAACTATCACATTGCTTTCATTAAAAACCACTTAACAAAGCCATTTATATTCTTATAGAAGATGTATGTTTGCTGTCGAAAACAGTAGATCTGCATCTTTTTTAGCTTAGACTAGATGTGACAAATATTTCGCTGTCTGTGGAAACATCAACTATATGCTATGGGCTTACAATTTCCTGAGTGTGAAAACATATTTTTGTTGATTATTTAGTTTAAGAGAAGTCGACTTATTGGTTTAGTTAAGAGAAACTTAAACAAAATATGTTTTTACAGACACCTCGAAATGTTTCCATAGAGAGCAAAGTGGTATTTACAAGGTTACCTACTACACATTGCATTTTATATAAAAATAGCTTACAATATACTTAAAATGCGATTATGAGGTGAGTAAGTGAACAAACCAATTCAAACTTCTGAGATGTTCAATCAAGAGATAATTGAAAAAATAAAACACAGTATTGAATACAATGATTATGAAGCATTCTTTTATCATAATGCTGACTTATCAAAAACCATTTATGTTTCACCTTCCTATGAAAAAATTTTAAATGATACAAGAGAAAACCTATATAGTAATCCACTCTCATTTATTGAACTAATTATTGAAGATGATAAGCTAAGATTCATGAAACAGTATAATAGTTATCTTACTACTGGTGTCTTTGATATGCAATTTCGAATAAAAAATATAGAAGGCAATATTTTATGGATACATGCGATTACCGAACCAGTGTTTGATAATAATGTATTAGCTGGCCACATCACAAGAGCAAGGGATATTACCAAACTAAAAGAATATGAGATAGAATTAGAAGAAAAAGAAAAAATGCTTTCTATCATCATACAAACACAAAGTGAGATGATTTGCACTTATGAGTCTGATACAACACTTACCTTTGTCAATGATGCTTACTGTAAGTTTTATTCATCAACTAAAGAGGATTTACTAGGGAAGAGATACATTGATCTATTTGAACAGATTGATTACGAGCAAGAGAAAGAGTGGAATAGCAGCTTGACTATAGATAAACCTATGAGAACCCAGGAATTCATGAGAATACAATCCAATGGAAAAAAAGTTTGGATTAGATGGACTGACCATGCTATTTTTAACACTGATGGAGAACAGAAAGAAATCATTAGTGTTGGTGTAGACATAACTTCAGAAAAAACTATGCTCGAAGAGTTAAAAGAAAAAGAAAAACAACTATCCATCATTGTAAATACTCAAAAGGAAATGATTTGTTCACATAGACCAGATACGACATTAACTTTTGTCAACAAAGCTTATAGCGATTTACTTGGCAAAGATGAGAAGACCCTTTTAGGCCAAAAATACATAATGTTTTTACCAAAAAATGAACGAGAAGCAGAGCTTAACTGGATTAATAGTATGACCATAGATAATCCCCAAAAAATAAAAGAATATAGTTACACCAAGCATAGTAATACCATCTGGGCAAAGTGGACTGATCACGGAATTTTTGATGCGAACGGTCAACTTAAAGAAGTCATTGGAGTTGGTGTGGATATTACGACTGAAAAAACATTAATCAAGGAAATTGAAAAATCATATAAAGAAACTATTCAAGGTTGGGCACACGCTTTATCTTTAAAAGATGATGAAACAGAGTGTCATAGTGAAAGAGTGACTCAATTATCACTTTCATTAGCCCGACACGTAGGATTCCCTCAAGAAAAACTCGTTATGTTTGAATATGGAGCTTTATTACATGACATTGGTAAAATGGGCATATCAGATTCAATTTTGCTTAAACCAGGTAAACTAACAGACGATGAGTTTGCTGAAATTAAAAAGCATCCTGTTTATGCTTATGATATGTTATCAAATATAGAGTATTTAAGAGATGCGCTTGATATTCCATACTGTCATCATGAAAAATGGGATGGAACTGGATATCCACAAGGTCTTAGAGGTGATGAAATACCTCTAGCTGCAAGAATATTTGCAATTATCGATGTATTTGATGCACTAACAAGCGATAGACCGTATAGAAAAGCTTGGACTTATGAAAAAACTATAGATTACATTAAGGAACAGTCAGGAACCCATTTTGATCCAATGGTAGTCGAAGCATTTTTAGAATTTATGTCGCTACAGGAAAATGAATCATAGAAAAAAGGCATTTCACTAACTAATTCATAGTGAAATGCCTTTTTTTGTTACATATAGTGACGTTTTTTCATTCTGATTGTGGAAACATCAATTGAATGTATTTTAGATAACTACAACTCTGTAATACATCTCTTTGTCGTATTTTTCTGAACGGTAGATCCCTGTACACAGCGGTTTTTGTTTTAAGATATCTTTTCTCATAAGTGAGAACTCATCATCTGTATAGTTTTTAGTACCCGCAATACAATAAACCATCTCCGTAGGACTTACTGAAATCATTCTGTAAATAAATGTTCTCAAGACTTCTGAATCAAGTTCTGTAATCATGTTTTGTTTTTGTTTGAGTATCTCATCGATACGATCCAGTCTTTGTCTAGTGTCATAGATTCTAACATGCTCAAGTTCGAGCTTGTTGATTTCATTTGTGAGTTCCTTCAAACGGTGTGTGTATTCCTGGTACTTTGTATTAAAGATGGAATCCGGAAGATCCGGTGTTTTGACTTTTGTATCTATGAGATTAGAGAGTGTCAGTTCTATTTCATCTCTTTCCCTTTCTAGAGCATCAATCTTTTTGGATACATCATCGACTCGAATCGTTGATTTGATGATTTGTCTAATGGTAGAAGTAATGTCTAAATCTTTCAAAAACACTTCATTTAACATCTGAATCGTCGCGCCTTCAATAATCTCTTGATAACTGGCTTTAGCTGTGCAATTTGCCTTACCATCGATATAACTGCCACATTGTTGCATTACGCGCTGTGAAGGCTTACCGTAGTTCCAATAACGGCGTTTTAGGGTTCTACCACATTCGCTGCAGACAATCATTGCTGTGAATGGGTAAGTATTCGTATACTTTGATAAGTTCTTATCGCTACCAATTCTAACTGATGCTCTATCTTTTCGAATACGTTGAGCAAGTTCGAATGTTTCTTTGTCAATTATTC
>JAUSOA010000133.1 GCA_030656435.1 Acholeplasmataceae bacterium
TAACGTGACTATGCCAATAGCCAGATTAGTGCGGACTAATCTTTGACTTAAAAATTAACTTATTGGCTTTACTGTGATGTTTTAGTCTAAAAACATGAACCAGAGATAATTATGATTGGTTACAGGCACATGTCTCCAGTATTGTATAAACAAGCGTACTTATTTCGAGTAACAGCGTCACATTCATCAATCTCTGTTGGTGTTTCTTCCAACAATGGTGCAATATCGGGTAATCAAAATTCATCTAGATGGATACAAATAGCTGTTGGAGCAATTCCAGATATCATTATTGGAGCAAGATATTTACTAGCAAATGGCATGCATAGTAAATTTGCATATGCAACTAATGCACGTTATATGCATCCTACTATGGGGGGGACATGGAGATGGTTTGGTAAGTCTGGTTCATCATTGGCGAATTTTGGTAATTTAGCACAAGGAACTTTTAGGCAAATACTAACAGGAGATGCCAAAGCAGGATTTGGTACAATTGCTAAATCAATGGGGTCAACCGTAGCTCTTCATGCGGTGATTAATTTCGGTTTCAATCTCTATGAAAATAACTGGCAAGTAGATTCAAACATGTTAATAGATACAGGTATAGACACAGCGATAGGTGTAGGTGCGTACCTAATGGCATCTGGTACGATGTCTTTAATCACAGCAGGAGTCGTGATGGCGGGATTTGCAGTTCCAGGGATTGTTGTGGTTGGTGGTGTCATAGTGCTAAGTATGGGATTTGATTGGCTGATTAGAAAAGCAAAGGGTTATCATAACTAATAAGGAAACATAATTTGGAAGGACATGAATATGGGAAATAAAGTATTGGAATATTTATCTTCAAAAGAGAAAAATTTGTATACACAATTGGATCTACTTTTTGAAATGTACATTGATGGAACGATAGAAAACACATTAACCAGTTTTAAGTTTTATGATATTGAAATATTCGCATACTGTAATAAAGGAGCAGAAAATAGTATGCAACTTAGTTTTAAATATTATAATCTAGCATGTGTAATTGATTTTTTTAATAAGAAATATGAATATGTTATATATGCAATAGGTGAATCATTTGATCAAGTAAAAGATTCGTTCATAGAGTGCACATATGAAAAAGAAGTCTCTATCAATAGTTTAATTTATTTAATATATGATAAATTAAAGAGGCATTCAAATCTTAAAGATAATACGCAATCAATGATTAAGAAAAAAAGATATAAGATGATTGCGAATGTATGTTTAGCGATACCTTGTGCTATTATAGGTGGTTTTTCAATTTATATCTTATTAACAAAAGAAACGATAAAACTAGAACCATTCTTCATACTGATAATCATAATTCCTATTATTTTATGGTTAACATTTTATATCAAATCAGCCAAACTAAAATAAATCTATCAATAGAAGCAAAGTTTAGTTTCATTGTTACGCGAAAAGTAGATATACTGATTCCAGGTTTGCACATACTGGTTCAAGATATCATTGATATGAGATTGAACAACAACATGTTCAGTATTTATCATGACTAATATGAAGTTATATTATCGTTTCCTTTGGGGTTAATCTATATCTTTTGATATAATAGGTTCGAGGTGAAACGAGATGACATATGATGATTTAAGAAAAAGACTAGAAGAATTGATAGACCCCGGCTTTAACCTTCCTTTTAAAGCGGTAAATGGTATTAAAAAACTAGTCATCGGACCTACTGGAGTTGCTGAGCTTGAAATGTATCTAAAGGATAAGACAAAGCACGAGCAGGCCGTCAAAATAATGATTATTAAATTAGTGAAAATCGAATTAGGTTTTCCAGGTATTAAAATTGACTTTTTCGAATCCGAATTCGTTCCTGAGGGTGAAAAGCCTATTAAATACCTAGCGATTGCTTCTGGCAAGGGTGGTGTCGGTAAATCGACAGTTACAGCTAATCTTGCTGCTGCATTAATCAGACAAGGAAAAAAAGTTGGAATTATTGATGCTGACGTATATGGTGCATCCATTCCAAATATTTTAAAGATAGGCATTAAGCCTTTATCTGCGGCTGAAGATGAAAGAATGATCCCACTTGAAAAAGATGGTATCGAAGTGATTTCTACAGAATTTTTCATGCCACCAGAAAAACCACTCATGTGGAGAGGACCAATGCTAGGAAAAATGTTGATCCACTTCTTTACTGGAGTGAAATGGCAAGATGATATTGATTTAATTCTAATCGATCTTCCACCAGGAACTGGTGATGTGGCACTCGATGTGAAAACATACGTTCCAAAGAGTAAGATTTTAGTGGTTACAACTCCACATGTCAATGCTTCTCATGTTGCAGTTAAAGCAGGAATCGGTGCTCAAAATATCGGACATGAAGTGATTGGTGTAGTTGAGAATATGAGCTATTATTTCAATACCTGCAACAACAAACGTGAATATATTTTTGGCCAAGGTGGAGGAGATACAGTTGCTAAAAAGTTAGGTGTTAACCTATTTGGTCAAATTCCTATTGGACAACCACAAAATGGTGATTTCCTTTATACAGGCAAAGAAGAAGCAGGAAAGATTTATAATGATTTAGCATTAAAAGTAATGAAAGAAATGGATATCTAGTAAACGAAGAGACCTCGGTCTCTTTTTTTATTTTGATAATGAAAAAAGCGACTATTATGCAATCGGAGGGCATATTAGTCGCTAAGTTTATTCTAACTTAGTAACGATATAGATTGTTATAAATTCTTATTGCATTATTTTTCATGGATGAACTGCCATTGCATCCCAAATTTGTCAATCATATGCCCATATCCTTCACTAAAGAATGTTTCTTTGAATTCTGCTAAGACTTTGCCACCAACTATCAGTTGATCCCACGCCTCTTTTAGCTTTTTAACATCTGAGCCAACAACTGCAAATGAAAAATTATTTCCTTCAACCCAATCCATACCAAATCCCTTTGGAGTATCAGCAATCATAATTCTTGATCCGAAAACAAACATTTCCGCATGCATCACTAAATTCTTAATTCTTTCCTCTGGCTGATAGTTCTCATCTGAATACTCGCCGTATCTCATAATGATAGGATCTTTTCCACCAAAGATAGAGTGATAAAACTCTATTGCTTCACTAGCATTCTCATTATAGAATGCATAAACTAATGTAGACATGTTTTTACCTCTTTTTGTTTTTAGTATATTCCTTCTCATTTTTGATGTAAAATCATTTACCCAAGAAAAAAAGGACCGAAGTCCTTTTTAATTATTTAATGTCTCTAAATTTAACAATTGGTTGTCTCGCTGCTTTGGCTTCATCAAGACGTCTAACGATGGTGTTATGTGGAGCAGTTTTTACAAGTTCTGGATTGTCTTTCGCTTCTTGTGCAACGACTCTCATAATGTTAATAAATTCATCAAGAGTTTCTTTGGATTCAACCTCAGTTGGTTCAATCATCATCGATTGAGAGAAGATTAATGGGAAATACACCGTTGGTGCATGATATCCATAATCTAATAATCTTTTCGCTACATCTAATGTCTTTACACCAGTTGATTGATCCTTTAGGCCATCAAATACGAATTCATGCATACAATGACCTTTAATTGGAAGTTCGAATACATCTTTAAGTGACTCTTTAATGTAGTTCGCATTTAGAACTGCCATTAAACCAATATCACTCATAGACTCATTACCAAAAGTCATTAAATAAACATAGGCTCTAATATAGACAGATGCGTTTCCATAAAATAAACCTAATGCTCCAATAGAATCAGCAGAATCCTCAAAGTAGTAGAAGCCATTCTTTTCCTTAACAATAGGATTTGGTAGGAATTCAAGAAGCTTTTCACAAACACCTACAGGACCAGACCCTGGACCACCACCACCATGTGGTGTAGAGAATGTTTTATGCAAGTTAATATGTGTTATATCAAATCCCATATCTCCAGGTCTTGTTTTACCTAAAATGGCGTTTAAATTCGCCCCATCATAATAAAGGAGTCCACCTGCTTCATGTACCAATCTTGAAATCTCAGCGATATCCTTTTCAAAGACACCAGCAGTATTTGGGTTGGTTAGCATTAAACCAGCAGTTTCATCATTTAAAACAGCCTTTAGCGCTTCAAGGTTTACTGTTCCATCTAGGTTAGATTTAATTTCAACCGTTTCAAATCCACAAACGGTAGCACTTGCTGGATTGGTTCCATGTGCTGAGTCTGGGATAATAATCTTATTTCTTTTTGAATCATGACGTTTATCATGATAGGCTTGAATAATCATTAATCCTGCAAGCTCTCCATGAGCTCCTGCAAATGGGTTTAATGAATATGCTGCAAGTCCTGATATTTCTGCTAAAATCTTTTGCGTTTCATGATAAATCTTTAATAGTCCTTGTACTGTTTCAACAGGTTGAAGTGGATGGATATTCGCAAATCCACTTAAGGTTGCTAATTCATCATTAATTTTTGGGTTATATTTCATCGTACAAGATCCAAGTGGATAAAATCCGGTTTCAACGCCAAAATTCTTTTGGCTAACATTTGTGTAATGTCTAACAACATCAAACTCAGACACTTCAGGAAGCTCTGCAGGAGTTACTCTCAAGAGTTCTTTAGGGATTTTAACTTCAGGGATATTTTTCTCTGTTAGATTAAAGCCTTGACGGCCTTCCTTGGATATTTCAAAAATGAGTTTATTGTAGTATTTCATTTTTGTTCTACCACCTTTCCAACAAGTAATTCAATATCACTTAAGGATCTCTTTTCAGTAACTGCAAATAATAGATTATTATCTTTTAAATGAAGAGGTCCTAAAATACCCGCATCTAGACAATCTTTTTCAAACTTTTCAACGTCGAATTTAGCCTTTAGAACGAATTCTTTAAAGAATGGCTTATTATAGACGACTTCGAACTTATTGGTCTTTAGAAGTGCATCATATAGGTAATGCGCACCCTTCATCGATTCATTAGCAACCATCACAGTGCCATCCTTACCCATGGTGGATAAATAAATGGTAACAGCTAAAGCCATTAAGGATTGGTTTGAACAAATATTTGAATTTGCTTTTGCACGTCTAATGTGTTGTTCTCTTGCCTGAAGTGTTAAAACAAATGCACGCTTGCCATCAACATCTGTAGTGATTCCACAAATACGACCTGGCATTTTTCTAACATATTTCATCTTTGTTGCAAGATAACCAACATAAGCTCCACCAAAGGATAGAGGTAGACCAAAGGATTGAAGATCACCAACAGCGATATCTGCATCATACTCACCAGGAGTTTTAATAATAGATAATGGTTGACCCTCAGCATTCATAATGAATAATCCGTTATGCTCGTGAACTGCATCAGCAAATCCCTTATAGTCTTCAATAATTCCGAAGTAATTCGGGTTTTGAACGATTAAGCCCATTGAATTTTCTAAATTCTTTTCAATGAAGTCTAAATCACTTGCTCCATCCTTACTTGGTGTAACGATGACTTCGATATCACGATATCTCGCGTAGGTCTTGACGACATCAATAATTCGTGGGTTTACAGTTGAGCTAACTAAAACCTTGCTCATTCCTGTTTGTGCAAATGCCATAAACATCGCTTCAGCAGTAGCAGTTGCTCCATCATACATAGAAGCATTGGAAACCTCCATACCGGTAAGCTCACAAACCATGGATTGATATTCAAAAATGTATTGCAACGTTCCTTGAGCAACCTCAGGTTGATAAGGAGTATAGGAAGTTAGAAATTCTTGTCTTGAAATTAAGGCTTTAATAATAGATGGTGAGTAGTGATCATAGGCACCAGCACCACGGAAAACAATCAATTCTTTATTTTGTTTCGCTAAATCCTGCATATGCTTGGTTAAATCATAATCAGATAAAGCACTTGGAATAAGGTATGGCTTTGTCAGTCTTAGCTTCTTAGGTATAGAAGTAAATAGGTCATCAAGGGAATTTGCCCCAGTGACCTTTAACATTTCTTCAATATCTTGACTTGTATGTGGAAGATATTTGTGCATGTTAATTACTCCTCACTCAGTGGTTTGTACTGTTCACTTGTTAATAAAGATGATAATTCAGATTCATTTAATAACTCGATTTTGACAACCCAGCTCCCATAAGGATCATCATTTAATAATTCTGGTGAAACCTCTAGTTTTGAATTGACCTCTAATACCTTACCAGTAACTGGAAGATACATATCAGAAGCAGCTTTTACTGATTCAACAGCACCAAAGCTCTCACCTTTTTTAATAGTGACTCCAACTCTTGGTAACTCAATAAAAACGACAGAGCCTAATGCATGCTGTGCGTGATCACTTATACCGACAAATGCAGTGTTTCCTTCAACCTTTAGCCATTCATGACTAGGGCTGTATAATAATCCATCTAATACCATTTTTGAATCCTCCTATTTTTTATAGTTCTTTGTATAAAATTTTCTGTTTCTAACCTTTGCTAAGTAACGGTTTCCTCTAATTTCAACATAGAGTTCAGTTCCTATTTCTGCGTATTTGATATCAATTAATGCACAAGCAATCGGAGACTCTTGATTCGGTAGCATATATCCTGTAGTGATCACTCCAACAACAATATCGTTATGAAGAACATTGTAGCCCTGTCTTGGGATGCAGCGTTGTAGTAATTCGAGACCAACAATTTTTCTGACTGGATTTTCCTTGTAGGATACTAAAGCCTTTTTACCGATAAAGTCTTCTTTATCCAATTTTATCGCGAAATTTAGACCTGCTTCAACTGGATTAATGGAATCACTAATTTCATGACCATAAAGTGGAAGGTTTGCTTCAAATCTTAAGGTATCTCTAGCTCCAAGCCCAATGGGTACTACTCCAATTTCAATTGCCTTGTCAAAGACTTGTGTGACGAGATCATGAGTTCCATAAACCTCAAAACCATCTTCACCTGTATATCCCGTACGGGAAAGAATGACGTATCCTTCCTTGTAAGGTATAACTTTGTAGGTCATGAACTTTAAATCAGGCGTTTCGATATCCATGATTTCACCAATATGATTGATGACTTCTGGGCCTTGAATCGCAACTTGACTGTAAGCCTCTGATACATTTCTAACGGTAACATCAAAGGTTTGACTTTGTTTAGTTACCCACTCAAAATCCTTATCGATATTTCCTGCGTTGACGACAAGTAATATTTGTTCAGGTTTCATGACATAAACGAGTAAATCATCAACGACAAATCCTTTTTCATCACAAAATAATGCGTAGGTTACTTTTGATGTATCCTCTGGTATAAAATTAGTTACTAAATGATTTACAAATAGAAGTGCATCCTTGCCATCCACTAAAAATTCACCCATATGCGAAACATCAAAAATGCCCATACCTGTGCGAACAGCGAGGTGCTCTTCACTTATACCGGCATAGGATACTGGCATGTGAAAACCAGCATATTCTATCATCTTTGCGTTTAACGCTAGGTGGCGATCATGTAAAGCTGTAAATTTCATTTGTACTCTCCCTAAAAGCGTTTTCTATTTTCATTATACAACATATTTTTAGAAATGAAATCTAATATGTTTGAAGAAGTATATATTATATATAAAAACAAAAAAATGGCGTTTCCGCCATTGATTTATAAGGGTTAAAAATGGAGTTACATATTCAACAATAAAATCATTAAAGAGAAGCTCGCAATGAGGGAAAAGAAGTTGGCAACCAGTGCATACACAGTTGCACGATTTTTTGATTTTTCCTTTAAATAGTATCTAAACAAGATGATTTCTATTCCAAAGATTAAAATCTCACCGATGACTAAAACTGCAATTTCACCGACGAATGGGGAATAATAATACTTCATCATGAACATGAACCCAGTCAATGACACC
Organism: Acholeplasmataceae bacterium; assembly: GCA_030656435.1. Lineage (GTDB taxonomy): Bacteria > Bacillota_I > Bacilli_A > Acholeplasmatales > Acholeplasmataceae > Peloplasma. Next base: position 7,847 of record JAUSOA010000133.1, read on the forward strand.
TGAGTAAATAGATTCACATAGGTAACAAATAGATAACTCTTTTTCTTAGCATATCCGAAGAGGAATAAAACAATCAATTCAATAACAATCGTTCCAATAATTCTAGAGATCAAATCAATGGTCATGGTTTGAACGGGTAGGTTTTCAACAATCGTTCCTGCGTTAGAAGTAACGACATCTAAATTAATTCCAGTCAAATCTAATGTGACCTTGCTATTGAATAAAGAGGTTGTAATTGGTTTTGATGTGACATATGTATTATCCTCAAATATTAAAATTATTTTGAATGTGGATGGCGGATTATAGGAATGTCTAAAATTATTATCTGAAATCTTTGTTGGGAAATAACCCCAAGGACGAACAAAAGATGATGATACAAATCCATTTTCAGTAAATGTATATAAAAGACTAGGGAATATTTGACCCTCTTCATTTTCATTTGGATAATTTAATTGTAATTCTTCAATCGGCGCTAAGGTTCCCTTTTCTAGTAACTCAAGAAAGTATGGTTCATTGATTCCAATGACTTCGATATCTAGAGTTCTTTTTGGTCCAAAATCAGCGTTTGCTGTAAGAAAAGGAAATAGACAGATGGTGCTTAAAATAAGCAGAAATAAGGTGAGCTTTTTCATGATAGAAACCTCGTTATCTATTGTTATTCCTATCATATCACGAAATTATCATTTCTTGAAGAGTTTTTTGGATGTATAATAAAAGAAAAGGAGGGATTAACAATGCTTGTAAATGATATTTTATTGCATGTGAAAAGAAATGATGTTGAAAACTCGAAGGGGAGCATTATTATTACCCACGGTATAGCGGAACATTCAGGAAGATATGATGAAATAACTGAAAAACTGAACGGTGCTTCTTATAATGTGGTTCGCTATGATATTCGAGGTCATGGACAAAGTCAAGGAAAGCGTGGTGCTTTAAAAAGTTATCATCAGCTCATTGATGATCTTCATGTTCTAGTCGTTGACGAAAAAAAGAAGAATCCTAAAAAGATATTTTTAATTGGTCATAGCATGGGGGCTATGATTGTAAACATGTATGCAGTTAAATATAAGGATGTTGATGGAATCATCTCAAGTGCTGCGCCATCCTATTTTATAAAGGATGTCCTACCCTTTCGATTCATCGGCTATAAATGGCTTGGAATGATGACTAAAAAAACAAATTTCGCAGATGACCAGCTATCTAGAATTAAAGAAGTTGAAACTGCTTATATACAAGACCCACTCAATTTAAAGAAATTTCATTTTTCGCTTGCAGGCAATGTGTTTGTGGGTGGGGTTCGTTATTTGAATAAGAGAATTGCACAATATCAAACACCAGTATTAATTCTTCATGGTGAAGCAGATAAAATAGTTCCTGTAGAGTTTAGTAGAAGATTATTTAATATCATACCAATTGAAGATAAAAGAATCATCACATACCCAGATGCTTATCATGAAATATTTAACGATATTGACCGTGAAAAGACATTTAAGGATGTGTTAGATTGGCTAAAGGAAAGAGCATAGAAAAAGGAGAAGATGAAGATGAAAGTTGCATGGATTGGAACAGGTGTCATGGGAAAGCCCATGGTCAATCATTTAAGCGCTGCAGGCTATCAAATTACAGCCTATAATAGAACTTTTGAAAAAGCGAAGGCATTAGAACCGAATGTAAAAGCAGTAGAAACGATTAAGGAATGTGTCAAAGATGCTGATTTTATTTTTTCAATCGTTGGATATCCCAGAGATGTTAAAGAAACCTATCTAGAGGTGATGAAGTATGCTAAAAAAGGAGCGATATTGGTCGATATGACAACATCCTCACCAACACTCGCAATAGAACTTTATGATAAGGCTTGGAAGCTAGGACTAAGAATGCTAGACGCACCAGTCACAGGTGGTGATATTGGTGCAATTAACGCGACTCTTTCAATTATGGTAGGTGGCGATAAGGAAATATTTGAAACTGTTTTACCGTTATTCAAAATCATGGGCAAAACCGTTACCTTTATGGGGAAAGCGGGGTCAGGTATGCATGCGAAGCTTGCAAACCAGACTGTGATAGCAGGAAATATTATTGGTATTACTGAAGCACTTGTTTATGCGAAAACAAAGGGCTTAGATTTAGAAGCAATGCTGGGAGTTATCACAGGTGGGTCAGCCAATTCATGGCAAGCCCAATATAATGGATCCAAAATGATCAATAAAGACTATACCCCAGGCTTTTATGTTAAGCATTACCTAAAGGATTTAAAGCTTGTATTAGAAGAAAAAAGAGATTTAAAGCTTCAAGGTGTAGAAAATGCATGCAAAGCATATCAAATTCTATCAGATCATGGTTTCGCAGAGAATGGTACACAAAGTATCATTGAGTATTATCTAAGAAATATGATGTAAGAAAAGGGAGGTCTATGATGCCAATTGTTTACTTGAGTTTTATTGGAGAACATTGTGACGGGTGCTTGACATCCATAGAACATGCACTTTATACACTCGGAGTAGAGCAATTCACCTATGATTTCACACATGCACACGCTAAAATCATTTTTAATAGAGATCAAGTTGAGCTTGATCAAATCATGAATGCCATTTCTCATCTAGGCTATGAGCCAAACATCGTCGATTTAATCGAATACAATGAGGATGCTGTTGAAGAAGAGTAAATAAAGAGAATGGGACTGTAACGAAATGAAGAGTTAGATTTCTTCATGGACGGAACAGTCCTTTTTTCTTCATAATGCTTGTAAGATGTGGATAACTTGTCCAAAATATCTATTTTTCGACATGTTTAAA
>JAUSOA010000139.1 GCA_030656435.1 Acholeplasmataceae bacterium
AATAATTTTTATTATTGTCATATTCAATTATATTTGGAACCTCAACTTTATCCTTTAGCCACTTCATCATCTGAATTTCTTTCAAGTAATCATCTTTATTATGGGTCACTTTTAAAACAAGGTTTAACTCATCAAAAATAAAAACAAATGAGTTCTCCATTCCAATGTCATCCAAACGATAGATTTGATTTTTGATCATTTCTTTAATTTTACTTGGTGCTTGACCCAGTATTTCACCAGGTTTCTTCATATAGTTCATCCTTTAGTAATAAAATTTGAGTTCCTATATGCATTATAATCTAACAATGAAATAAATAAATAAATAAAATAAGTGAAAGGAAAACAAAAAAGGGATTCAAGTATCCATTACACATGGACAAAAGAACCCCTTTAAATTTATAAATTTTCTACTTTTTTAAATCTATTCGACCTTATCGACTAGCTTTAAATCTAGAACACGACATTCAACTTCATGTTCTTCTCCATCTACTAACAATGGGAACATGATAACAACAGGTTGGATTGATTGAACTTGATACATGTTACTTCCGATTTCAAGAATTTCATTTACACTAAATTCATCCTTGATTCTGTAAGTTAATGTAAGCTTTTCCTGATCAAATACACCATAAAGTTGAGCTTCAAGATTAAAAACCTTAGAGTTCAAACGTTTGATTTTGACAGAATGTCTCTTAAAATCCTTATGTTCACCAACTTTTTCTTCAACGTCCTTGGCGAAATCTTTCACCTTTTCTACCTGCACTTTTGCTGATTCCTTGATGTTGTCAATAACTTTCTTATCTTTCTTTTTCATTTCGAACCTCCTTATACACCATCATTATACACTTATAATTAAAATGTGTTACTATTTATGACGGTTTATGTAAATAATGTGTATTTATGTCTTTTATGTGGTTTTTTTTATGCTGTTAGCAACGCTCTTTCATGATCTTATGTTATTTTTTTGAAGTTAAATGCAAGTCCTTGGTTGTATTTTTTACTTGTTAAACAAAAAAACAGAAAAATATCTGCTTCTCGTTTGATTTTACCGTATGATTACTTATATTTTATCATAATAAAAGCCCAGTTGTGGGCTCTATTAAAGATTTATTCGCTTTTTTTACTTCTGAATTTTCCTTTTTTCTTAGGTTCTTCAATCTTGATTGCTTCGGGTCCACTTTCTTTTTCTTCTTTTTCTTCCTTTTTCCTAGTTTCTTCTAATTCTCCAAAATATACAAGGAATGCTCGAATCGTACCTGCAAGTGGAACTGCTAGTAAAACACCAACGAATCCGAATAATCCGCCAAAGAATATTAAGCTTGATAAAACTGCAAGAGGATGAATATGAACCTGTCTACCAATGACTGAAGGCTGTATAATACTCATTTCAAGTCCTTGTTCAATAAAGTGAATGATAATGACAATAAGGATTGCTATGAGATAAATGCTACTCTCTCCACCATTTCCTTGGTAATCTAAATGTAATGATACTAAGAAAATGATTGGTGCCATTAACCCTAACCAAGCACCTAAATATGGAACTAGATTGAATAACGCCATTAAGACTGCAAATATGATTGCGTGTTGAATGCTAAACCCGTCAACGAAAATCGATAAAACCCCTAAAGCAACCGTGAAATAGATAAAGATAATCGTCATCATAATTCCTTGACCTCTAAAATATCTTTGAATGACTAAATCACTTCTTTTTCCTAATTCAACTACATGATGTCTTATACTCTTTGGAGCAGCCTTTGAAATGCTTGTAAAGATTAATGTTTTCTCCTTAATCAAGTAATAGACAAATACAGGTGTTAACGCTAATACCACAATCACTGATATGATACTAGATGCGATTCCTGTTAGTGTAATTAGCATAGAACCAAGCAATGCAAAGACTTTTTCGATTGATGCTCCATTATTTGATATATCTTCAATAATGATTGAAATATCGTTATTAGATAAATAAGCTCCGATCATTTCTGTTATCTCTAATAAAATAGCTTCGAAGGATGCGTTACTAACTAAATTAATTAAACTAGTCAATATTGTATTTAACTGTGTGAACACAAATAGTATAGAAATAAACAATATACCTAATATAAAGAATACTCCCAATAAAATCGCTAGAATAATACTAATTGTTTGATTTATCCTAAGCTTCTTCTCAAACCATATTGCGATAGGTCCAATAATGAAGCTTAAAAAGAATGCGATTACAAATGGGATCAAGACAGCACTAATTGCACCAAACAATTTAATCAGTATACTTGATGAGATCAACCCTAAAAAATAAACCCCAATTAAGGTAATGGTTGCTATTGAAACGATTAGTAAATAAGTAATTAATTTTTCTCTTGTAAATAAATTCTTTTTCATAAATATTCCCTTCAACAGTTGAGTAACTATATTATAGCATGACCTTCTATACTACTTCACAAGCTTATATAAGACAAATTCAATGATAACTCCATAAGCTATACCTGCGAGAAATCCAATCAAATCATTAAACTCTGTCGCCCCATAAAATGCAAATGAAATGAGTGCTCCAGTGAGTGCTCCTCGAAGTAATAAAATACTGAGTTTATGCTTTTTAACGAATAACCCAATCACTAACCCCATGAGTACTCTGTTGTACCAAAAGGAAAATAAATAGATTGCACTGAGTGTCGCACCAAATCTCAAATGTGCACCGATAATACAAACAACTCCTAGAATAGCTCCTGTGGTTAAACCAACAACAATTCTTCTATTCATGATAATCAACTCCTTCATATATCTTATAATACCATTTTACTACTAAAGATAAGATTTAGTTAATATTCACATGATACTCATTAATTACATACATATTCATAAAAAGTGCTAAAATTATATTATGAGTTATCTTTTCACAGGGAGTGGAACAAATTGAACGCACACATGAAACCGAAAGAAGATTTTTTATCAGAAAACTATCCTGATTTTAAAGGATTAAAAAATGATGAAATCTTAGTGAGTTTAGAAAAATATGGGAAAAACGAATTAAATGCTACCAAGGGGAAGTCAATTCTTAACATGATTTTCGAAGAATTGAGACAGTTTTTAAATATCCTATTAATTGTCGCTGGTATTGTTAGTATCGTTGCTAGTGGCCATATCACAGATGGTATTTTTATTTTTGTTATCGTCATCTTAAATACGACCTTAAGTATTGTTCAAGCTAGAAAAGCGAACAATGCCGTTGAAGCCTTAAAATCGATGAGTAGACCACACGCGAAGGTCTGGAGAAATAACAAGCTATCCACAATTGAAATAACAAATCTTGTTGTTGGTGACCTAGTCGTTTTAGAATCTGGAGATTATGTTCCAGCTGATTTAAGATTGATTGAAACCATCAATTTGAAAATAGATGAATCTACATTAACTGGTGAATCGATAGCCGTATTAAAGGACTGTAATCAGATACTATCAGAGCATCAATCGATTGGTGATAAAGTAAACATGGCTTTCTCATCAACACTCGTTAATTACGGTAGAGGCTTGGGTGTTGTGGTATCTATTGGTATGAATACAGAAATCGGTAAAATAGCCACGATGTTAAACGAAGTTGATGATGCACTCACCCCACTACAAATAAAAATTGATAAATTAGGTAAAATGCTAGGTATCGTTTCTATAGTCGTGGTTGCTTTAATCTTTATTGTGGGTCTTCTTTACCAATTTGACCCACTAGAGCTTTTTATTATCAGTGTGAGCTTGGCGGTTGCTGCTATCCCTGAAGGCCTACCGACAGTCATTACTGTAGTCCTTGCACTTGGTATGAGAAAGATGGCGAGCAAGAAAGCGATCGTTAAAGCACTATCTGCTGTTGAAACGCTAGGTAGTGTCACAGTGATATCAACTGATAAGACTGGAACACTCACTCAAAATAAAATGGTCGTCACAAAGCTTTACGATCTAGATTCTATGGTAGATGTCTCCGGCAATGGTTATTCATTTGATGGTGAAATAGATAAAAAAAATAAAACGATTGATTTACTTACTGAAATTGGTGTTTTATGTAATGATTCATCAATCGAAAAAGATACACTGATTGGAGATCCTACAGAGCTCGCCTTAGTGACTCTAGCAGAAAAAAATGGTATGAAGCATGAAGAGTTTAGAAAAAATCATTTAAGATTGGATGAGTATCCATTTGACTCCATTAGAAAATCAATGAGTACACTTCATCAATTTCAAGATGGGAAAAGATTATTGACTAAGGGTGCAGTAGGCCAACTATTAAAGATTTCCACACATTATTTAAAAAATGATGTCATCACACCTATTGATGATCAGTTCATTTTATCGATTGAAGCTCAAAATGAAGCACTCGCCTCCAAGGCACTTCGTGTACTCGCGTTCGCGATGAAGAAAATAGGTACCTATAAAAATATTACTCATGAAGAAAAGAATATGATTTTTGTTGGTTTAGTAGGAATCATCGATCCTCCACGAGAGGAGGTTAAACCAGCAATTGCGTTATGTCATAAGGCCGGTATTCGAGTAGTCATGATTACTGGTGATCATAAGCTAACTGCTTCTGCAATTGGTAAGTCCTTAGGAATCTTAAAAGAGGGTGAAATCGCATTAAGTGGCGAAGAACTTGATTTAATGTCTGATGAAGATTTGAATAATGCAGTCAACCATACTTCCATATTTGCTAGAGTTTCTCCAACCCATAAGGTTAGAATTGTGAAAGCTTTTCAAGCCAATGGACAAATCACTTCAATGACTGGTGATGGTGTCAATGATGCACCTGCATTAAAACAGGCAAACATTGGAGTTGCTATGGGTATTACAGGAACTGATGTTTCTAAGGAAGCATCAGATATGATTCTAATGGATGATAATTTTACGACCATTGTCGATGCAATCGAGGAAGGTCGAGTCATTTATGCAAATATTAGAAAGTTTGTGGGATACCTTGTATCCTGTAACGTGGGTGAGGTTCTATTAATCTTTATCGCAATGCTTCTAGGCTGGGGAAGTCCTTTACTTGCCATTCAAATTTTATGGATCAACCTAGTAACTGATAGTCTTCCTGCATTTGCACTCGGACTTGAACCTAAAGAAACAGATGTTATGAACCAACCTCCAAATGATCCTAATGCTACCATCGTTGATAAGTTCATGGGTATAACGATTGGATTTCAAAGTATATTTCTGGCACTTGCTGTACTTACGAGTTACTATATTGGAACATTTGTTATCAATGGTCCTGCAATGCTTGGGCAAACATTCGCGTTCATCACCATCATCACTGGAGAACTTCTTCGTACGTTTTCTGCTAGAAGTGAAACAAAGAGTATCTTCAAGATGAATCCTTTTTCAAATAAATATGTCAATTACGCTTTTCTTCTAGGATTTGGATTACTCATGATCGTTATTTTTGTTCCTGGAATAAATACTATTTTTAAAACAAATGTAGATTTAACTATAACTCAATTTATCTTTGCAGCATCCTTAGGAATCATCCCGCTTTTAGGTGGAGAACTTGCAAAGCTTTTCAAGAAATTTAAATAGTTTTATATAAAGAAAAAGGCCCAGCGGGCCTTTTATTATGCACTTGTGTAAACTGCTTGATTTCTTACTGTAATGACACTGTCATAAAGATGTTTGTTTTCTTCAATAATGACATGACTTACATTGATAATCGTTACATTCTTCAAATTCACTAGTGATTTTTCAATTTCTTTAACTCTAGCTCGATCTAGGCTTGCGAATGCTTCATCTAAGAAAATAATGTTCGCGTTATTGATCAAGCCTCTAGCAATTGCGATTCTACTCTTTTCACCACCAGATATATTTTTACCATTATCTAGAATCTTATAATCAAGCCCCTCAGGATTGCTATCAATGAAATCCTTAAGTCCTGCTTTGATAATAGCAGATTCTAGTTCTTCATCTGTATAGTCTTTATATAAAGTCAAGTTATTTCTGATGGTATCTTCAAATAAGAAAATGTTTTGTTCGATATTTGCGATTCTACCATAGTAATCATTTTTCTTTACATCCTTTAAGGACACTCCATCAATGATAATCTCGCCATCATTTGGATTAAAATACTTTCTAAGAAGTCTTAATACTGTGGATTTTCCTCCACCACTTGGACCGATAATCAAATACTTCTTACCTTTCTCAAACTTTAAATTAATATCTTTTAAAACGGTATGCTCGTCATAGGCAAAGCTAACGTTTCTAAACTCAATATGATCTTTAAATTCATCAAATGACTCGATTTCTACATGGTTCTCTTTATTGACCATGGTCTCATCGATTCTCTTAAAGATCGCTTTAACAGATATAATCTTTGGGAAAGATTCAGAGACTGCTTGAATAGGCCATACCAATCGATCGATGTTTGTTGCAACCACAGCGATGCCTGCAAATGTGATGATGCCTTGAATGGCTAGGTGCGATACGAAAAGCATGAGTCCCATAAAGATGATATTAAAGTTGGCGTTTTGTGCAGCGAAGATGAAAGACATGATTTTATCAATCACATACTTCTTTTGCTGAACGCGCTCACTTTTTTCATAGAAGTTGGTTCTTACTCTTTCTTCTAAACCGTTATTTTTAATGATATTGAATGCGGATAATACTTCTTTAATGAATCCATTATAGCTAGCAAACATTTCACTACGCTCTTTATTATGCTTTTGTATAGGTTTGGTGACAATCCCTGATAAGAGTCCATTGATCACCATCACACCTATACCAACGAGTAAGATCATCGGACTGATCTTTGCAAAGATGATAATCCCAGTTGAAAACACAATTGCTGATTCAACGAGTTGTGCAACGCTTAAGAAATAATCGTTTTCGATTAAATTAAAGTCATTGGTTAAAGCAGATATATAAGAAGCGTTATTTTCCTTTTGAAACTCATTGATGTTTTTCCCGAATACTAATTTCATATAATCAGTCTTCATATGTGTCATCGCATCTCTTAGAAAGTAATTTCTAACATATGCATTAAACATTGAAGCTGGAAAAACAAGAACTGCATAGATGATCATTGGAATGGTCGTTGGCCAAAACTGTTCCCAATTTTGATCAAGCGCGATATTGATCATATCAAACATCGCAAACGACAATTGATAC
>JAUSOA010000141.1 GCA_030656435.1 Acholeplasmataceae bacterium
TTGTTTCATAAGGTGCAACGAAATCCTTTGATAAACTTAGCCAATTTCTTTCCCCCTATTCTATTTCAATCGGGATGATTTTATATTGATTAACATCAAATAAACCACGATCCGTGAGTTTCAAATCCGGTATAACAGGCAGTGCAAGAAATGCAAGTGAAATGAACGGATCATCGACTTCTTTTGCTAATCCCATCTCCTTGATTTTATCCTTCATACGCAAAAGAGTTTCTTGCACTAAGACCTCAGAATTTGCAGTCATAATCCCTGCAACCTCAAGCTGTAGAAAATCTTCAACCTTGCCATTTCTAACTAAAACGATTCCACCTTGAATCTCTTTGATTTTTTTAGCCGCTAATGTCATGTCTTGGTCATTAGTTCCTAAAATCAATAGGTTATGTGAATCATGAGCAATCGTCATCGCGAGTGCTCCATTTTTGATTTGGAAGCCTTCAACAAGTCCTAATCCGATTTTTTTTCGATTTTTATGTCTTTCGATAACAGCAAGCTTTATAATGTCTATTTGATCATCATAGATAAATAATCCGTTTTCAACTTTGACCTCTCGAATGCAATCCTTAGTTGTAATATTGCCTTGAACAAGGCCAATGACATGAACCTTATTGGATTTAAGTTTTAAATCAAAATTTAATATTGAATCGTCAAATTGTACTGTATTGGTAATCTCCTTTGGAATATCAACATGTAAATCAAATAACGCTTTTCCGTCTTTAGCAACGAGCTGTCCTTTATAAAAGACGAGCTTTGGTTCAATTTTCTTTAAATTGTCAAAAACAATTAGGTCTGCTTGTTTATTTGGAGCAATCCCGCCTAAATGAGGTAGGTTATAGCAGTTTGCAGCATTTAAAGTCGCCATTCGAATCGCATCCACTGGATCAATTCCAAAATCAATAGCAAGATTTACGTTATAGTTGATGTGTCCTTCGCTTTCGATATCAAAGGGATGCTTATCATCTGTGCAAAATAGGGTTCGATGTATATTTTCTTTGGTAATTCCCTTTAGGAGTGCTTTTACATTTCTTGTTGCAGATCCTTCTCTTAGATGGACATACATTCCTCTTTTAATTCTTTCAGTTAAGGAGATTTCAACTGTGGATTCATGGTCTGTCATGACACCGGATGCAATATATGCGTTTAAATCAAAGCCTAAAATATCCGGGGCATGTCCATCAATGACTCTTTTTCGCATGAGTTCAATTTTTTCATGCATCAAGTAGTCTCCTCGAATAACTGCTGGATAATCCATGACTTCTCCTAAGCCTAATACCTTAGGATGAAGAAGAAATGTTTGAATATCTTCAGCAGTAATGACAGCTCCACTATTTTCTTCGATCGTTGCAGGTACACAAGATGGTATCATAATCAGTACATTTAATGGGATTTTTTCACTGGCATCGAGCATAAACTGAATTCCTTTGTTTCCAGAAACGTTTGCTATTTCATGAGGATCTGCAATAATCGTTGTTGTTCCCTTGGGTATAATCATTTTAGCAAACCCCGGAGGAGTAAGCATCGAAGATTCAATGTGTACATGGCCATCAATGAATCCTGGAGCTACATAGGCATGCTTGAGATTATGCTCAATCTTACCGCTATAAGATCCAACACCTAATATCATTTCTCCTTCGATTGCAATATCAGCATCTTCGATTTCGCCACTATAGACATTGATGATTCTACAATTCTTTAATACAAGTTCAGCAAGCTCTTCACCTCTGGCTATTTTCATTTTTCTGATATAATCCATCTAACCACCTCGATTCTATATATTGATAATAAAGTCATTAAGCATGTTGATTGCTACTTTTTTTCTATATTCCTTATTTGATCTTTGATCATCGATTGGTAAAATTAGTTCTTCATATTTTTTAACGATTTCATCTCTTTTTTCTTTAAATTCGGTAACACTTATATTTCTATATTCCTTTTCGATTTCTCTACTTCGAATGATTGTCTTGTAGACTGCGCCAAAAGCAACTCTAAAATCTAGGATCATCTCGTTTTCAATATTGACTGCACCCAAAAATGAGACTTTAGCAATTGCATCTGCCTGTCGTCCACCTACCTTTGTCCATTTGGTTTTTGTGAAATTGTGAATGGGTATCGCGATGTCCTTAATAATCTCATCGTTTCTAATTACTGTTTTTCTTGGTCCTAAAATCAATTTTTCAATGGGTAGATGTCTAAATTGATTTTTGCTAAATAAAATGATTTGTGCATCTAATAAATAAAGTGGAACCAAGGAATCTCCAGCTGGTGAAGCATTTCCAATATTTCCTGCGAGTGTTGCAACATTTCTAATCGCAGGAGACGCCATATCAAGGATTACTTCCTTTAGAATGTTTGGTGCATCATGATGATGAAGTATGGTTTCTAGGGAAGTCATAGAGCCTATATGAATACATCGCTCACTTTTTTTGATGTACTTTAATTCATCTAAATTAAATGCAAATAGAAGATTGCTAGCAAACTGTGGAGGAGTTTCTGCAGTACTTCTTTTTTGAACCATTAAATCAGTTCCTCCTGCAATCACTTGATAGGAACCATCATAAAGATAATCTACAGCTTCATCTAAAGATTTTGGTATGACGTGCTTCACCATAATCCACTTCCTTCCTTTGAAGCTTTTAGGATTGCTTTGACAATCATGTTATAACCAGTACATCTACAAAGGTTGCCAGAAATTCCTATTCGAATTTCATCTTCCTTGGGATTCGGATTTTCTGATAATAGCGATTCAGCTGCGATAATCATCCCAGGTGTACATATTCCACATTGGGATCCTCCCTCTTCCATTAAGGCATTAGAGATAACTTCATAGCGCTTAGTTTTAGAAAATCCTTCAATGGTAACAATTTCTTTCCCATGGACATTTCCGATAGGTAATATACATGAATTGACTATTTTATTATCCATTAAAACCGCACACGCTCCACATTCACCTTCTCCACATCCCTCTTTAGGACCTGTTAAATTGAATTGATTTCTAAGCACATCCAAAAAACGAAGACTAGGATTTGCAAGTATTTCTTGATTTTCTCCATTGAGTTTAAATTTTATGTTAATCATCATTCATCAACTCCATTAAATATTCAGGTGATGCTGGTATCTTGAATATTTTCTTATTAATTGCTTGCTCAATGGCTAATGCGATGGCTGGTGCTCCACCAACCAAAGTCAATTCACCTACACCCTTTGCTCCATATGGACCAAGGGCGTAAGGATTTTCATAGAGAAAGTTTTTTGATTTAGGCATATCCAGGGCTGTTGGTATGATGTAATCTGTCAAATTCTTTTGTTTAATCCTACCTTGCTCGTGAGTCATTACTTCCATATAGCCGTATGCGATACCTTGAAGGATTCCTCCATCTGCTTGGCCAAGAACGATACGCTCATCAATGGCTTTACCTACATCATAAACACTCCATATGTTTAAGGGCTTCACCTGGTATGTAATTGGTGAAACCTCTACTTCTACAATGTTGACTCCCCATGAATATGCAGGATAGGCATCACCAATGAATTTTTCTTCATCCCAACTAATATAAGAGGGTTGAACATAATCTTCAATGACTTCCATTTCCTTTTGATCTTCCCATATATCTTTTAGTCTTTTCGCAGCTCGTGCGAGGAGACCTCCTACAATCATTATTGTTCTTGATGCTACAGTTGGTCCGGAATCAACGATAAAATCTGTGTCTGGATTATCAAATGAAACTAAATCATATGAAATTCCAAGTGTTTCAACAACAATTTTTTTAAGCGTTGTCTTTACTCCTTGACCCATATCAACGGCAGCAACTAAGATATATACGTGATTTGATGAATCCTTTTTAATTTTTACCTTCGCGTGAATGTGTTTTGATTCTCCACTGCCTGTGAACCCACATCCATGGAGAAACCAACTCATTCCAATACCTTTATAAACATTGGGATCTTGATATTCTAAAACCTTTTCATGATAATTTGATTCTTGAGTGGCCTTTTCAATCATTTCTCTCATAATAATCGGATCTCTAAATATACCATTTGTAGAAGTAAAGTCATTTTGTTTGGCAAGATGATTCATTCTAAATATAAATGGATCAATTTCAAGCTCTTTAGCGATATGATTCATAAACATCTCAATTGCAAAAATCATTTGTGGTGCACCAAAGCCTCTAAATGCCCCAGTTGGAACCGTGTTTGTATAGTAAACATCTCCAGAAACCGCTAGATTTTCAATGGTATAGGCAGATGTTGCTGCAATCATGGCTCTAGAAAGGACAACTCCAGACAATCCTATTGCTGCACCTGAATCCAATGAAACATGTGCTTTTAATCCTAGAATCCGATGATTAGAATCGATAGATGCTTCAAGCTTAATTTTTGAAGGATGTCTTTTTGTAGTAACTGATATGTCTTCTTCTCTCTCTAAAATCATTTTGATGGGACTTCCTATTTTTTTAACTGCAACTGCAAGCTGACAAGCAAGTAAGGATGGATACTCTTCCTTTCCACCGAATGCTCCACCTACTGATGGTTGAATAACTCTTACCATATCATCATCGCAACCTAAAGTAAGTGCTACTGCCTTATGCACATAATAGGGGCACTGTATAGAGCCTATCAAAGTAATCTTACCCTTTTCTTCTGGATAGCATAAAAAGCCTTGCGGTTCTATATATGCCTGTTCCTGATATCCTGTAGAATATTCATGAATTATTTTTTTATATTTATTTTTGAATACATCCTTAACATTGCCCTTTTTATATTCCTTATGAATCACACTTTTCTTATAATCAAAAATAGGCTTTAAGATTTTATAATCGATGACTATTTTTTTGATGATTTCATCAATTTTTTGTCTGTTTTTACCAACAACAATCAAAATCGGTTCTCCAATATAGTTCACTTCTTGATCAGCAAACACCTTCCAATCCTCAAAAATAATTTTTACATAGTTCGCATTTGGAATGTCATTTTTGTCAACGATAAAATATCCAGAGGGTAATTCTGGTAAAGTGATTTTTATGATTTTAGCTCTTGGATGAATGCTTCTCACAGTTTTCGCGTAGAGCATGCCATCCATTTTAATGTCTGAGACGAAAAGTGATTTTCCAGAAGCCTTTTCTTCGTGGTCAACCTTTGGAACTGATTTCGAGATATTGATCATCCATTCACTTCCTATTCCATGACGATTGCTTGGGTTGGACATTTCACTACACAAAGTCCACATTCAAAGCATTTATTTTCGTTAAATGTGATTTTATCTTTCATATCAATTGCAAAATATGGACAGACTTTTATGCAAAGATTACATAAAATACATTTTTCTTCAATCAGTACTGGTAAGCTTCTTTTGTATAAAACATGGTTTGATAATGCTGTATCAATTGCTTCTTGAACGCTTTTAAATCCATAAAACTCAAGCCTTTTTGGAAGATCAGCGATAATTTTAGCATAAAGTTGTTTCCCCTTGAGCAGTGCAGCAGAAAGCATTTGAACACCGCTTGCTCCTGCGAGTAAAAACTCAATCACATCATCAGCAGTCTCAATTCCACCAACACCAATAACTGTTAGTGATGGTTCAGCTTTCTTTATCGTATATACTGTCGCAAGTGCAAGATTTTTGATGACAGGACCACTCGTCCAAACAAATCCAGATTCATTACCATATAAAATTGAACGACTCATAATATCAATTTTCATTGTGGGTCCAAGTGAATTGATTGCTACAATTCCATTTGCACCATTTTTTTTAATTACCTTTGCAAATCCTGCAGGATTGGCAATATGCGGACTAATTTTCATGTAAATAGGCTTTTTTGTGTGACTTCTTATCGTTTTTACAGTTTCTGCAATGACTGAAAGATCGGTCCCTACATAATGAGTTGAAACCTCAAATGCATCAGCAAATGGATCTAAAAGAGGAATTAAAACTTCCATATCACTTTTTGTGTATCCTACCGATATAATTAAAGGTCGATCGTTAACTAAAGCATATTCAGGTAGAAATTCTTCAATCCATTTTTCCTTTGGATATTCACTCCAAAGCTCACTATTCATCACATAATCCTTACCTGCATAAATACATGGCTTTGGAATATGTGCATCCGATGTCGATATTGTTTTTGTTACAACAGCTCCACACCCAGCTTCCTTCATAAAAATAAGTTTTTCAGTATCCCCGACTAGGGGTCCTGCTGCAGGCATTAAAGGGTTTACTAATGAAAGTCCATCAAATTTTGTTTTTAAGCTCATTTAATCCACCTCTTTGTTCACTTTTTCCCAAAGTTTTTTTGCTTGATGTTTTGCCTCTTTATAGAGTGTATTCAATTCCTGACTGACCTGATAATTTTTAACAACATAGTCTCCCTTAACAAAGACATGCATTGGTTTAAAGCTATTAAATAATCCAAAGAAGAGATGTCCGAGTGCATTCTCCTTAGAAATGGGTGTTGGTTCGATGTATGGAATCATTAATAAATCTGAATCATACCCCTTTTTGATTCTTCCGATTTGGATTCCAAATAGATTATTTGCATATTCATAGGTATCATCAATCATTTGCTTGAGTTCATTAAGTCCAAAAATTTGCGGTTTTTTATCGAAAAGATGTGTTTGGTAATAAATAGCTAGATATTCAGTTGTTATCGATGATGATATTCCATCATTTCCTATAATCACCGGAATGCCTTTTTCTCTAAATTTCTTTAAATTGGGTATACCAACTGAATTATTCATGTTCGATGAGAAATTGACTGCAATCACTGCATTCTTTTCTTTTATAATCTTAAGTTCTTCATCATTTGTGTAAATTGCATGAGCGATGATGCTTTTTTTGTTTATAAGTCCATGGCGGTCCAATCTATGGATGATGCGTTCTTCATATTTTTTTAATGAATCTTTTTCATCAAGTTCACTTTCTGCAACATGAATATGAATGGGTGCATTCGCTAATGATTTTTTTACTGATTTTAAGGTTTCCTCAGACAGACTCATTCCTGCATGAAGGCCAAATAGCCCTCTTGTAGTCTTTGTTTGGTTCTCTTCATAAAATATTCTATTTTCTTCGATTGCTTCAGTGGTGTCAAACCGATCACTCACCTCGAATGCAAATGCACCGCGAAGGCCAGCATCAGTAACGACTGCCTTTCTTAAGGATTCTAATGAATAGGTAATATCAGCACCACTTGCGTGATGATCAATAATCGTTGTTACTCCGTTTTTCATGAAATCTACCGCACTGACAATTCCTGAGTAATAGATCATTGGATTTTCTAATTCTTTATCGAGTTTCCACCACAATTGGTCTAATATATCCTGAAAATTTTTAGGGTCAAAGTAAACACTCATTCCTCTAGCAAATGTTGAATAGATATGGGTATGACCACAAACCAGTGATGGCATCACCAACATGTCCTTACCATCAAGAATTTCATAGCCATGATTGATAAACTGAGACATATCACCAAAATCAATGATTTTCTCATCAAAAATAACGAACCCATTTTCAATAAAATTCTCAAAATCATAGATTTTTGTATGGATAATTGCTTTAGCCATTGAAATCACATCCTTCTATCCATTGACCTTCTCCGCCTAAAAACTCGCCATTCTTTAGAACGAATTTTCCACGCAAGATTGTTGATATGACCTTACCTGATCCCTGCAATCCTTCATAAAGAGAATAATCACAGGTCCCGTGCAATCCAGAAACCACTTCATTAGGGATTGATTTGAAGATTGCAAAATCAGCATCATAGCCTTCCTTGATTTGTCCTTTATTTCTTAATCCCTGAGTTTGTGCGACGTGAATCGTCATCTTGTCTATCGCTTGATCACCTAAATGATGTCTCATCATTGATAGCGAATGCTCGATTCCACCAATTCCTAGTGGAATTTCATGTAAGTATTTTTTCTTCTTATCCTGCTTCATAAAGGCACAATGATCTGTTCCTATGGTATGAATATAATTGGAATTTTTAAAAAGTAATTCCTGTTCTTTCAGTGAACGTAGAGGAGGTGCAAAGGTATATAAATAACCCTTCTCAGAATTCAATACATCTTTCGTGAATGTAAAATATTGTGGACAACTTTCAATAAAGAAATTTTTGTTGATCAAATCCTTGTATTGATCGATTAACCCTACAAGCGTATGACCACTAGAAAGATGAACCATATATAAATTGCCTTTTGTTTCTTTAGTAAATTTTGCAAGTTTTAATGCTTCAGTGGATTCAGCGATGGTATCTCTACTCATCGGTAAATCCTTATAGGTATAGCTTTGATTAAGCTTGATTAAATCATCATTTTCAATATGTGCCATAATTAAAAAACGATGTTTTTTGGATAGTTTAAGTAGCTCAGTGATATCAGAATCAACAGTTCTTCTATCTGAATCTGAGTAGGTTGTAAAAAGCTTTAAGGTATGCATACCAAGTGATTTCATTTTCAAAACGAATTCCTCTAGATTGCACTTGGGATTTTTGATTGTTGCGTGGAAATGATAATCAGCAACACTTTTTTTAGCCAGGCTCATTCGTGATAAAAAAGCCTTCTCTAAGCCTTCAACCGTATCCACTGGCTCTAAAAAATCAATGTATGTGGTGACTCCACCATATATTGCTGATACACTTCCTGAATAAAAGTTATCTACGGATTTAATCCATCCTAAATCGAGTTCAAAATGAACATGAGGGTCGATAATCCCTGGGAGTATTTCATAGCCATTTGCATCATAGGTTTCTAATGCAGGATATATTTGATTAGAAATGAGTGCGATTTTTTCATCCTTGATATAAATGTTTGTTTCAATAAATGATTGATTGATATAGACTTTTCCCTTAATGATGGCCAATTGATACATTGCTACCCTCCTAATTATTGATATGTATAACTTCTACATCCTTCAATTGATTTTTTGAAATAACCTCATCA
>JAUSOA010000142.1 GCA_030656435.1 Acholeplasmataceae bacterium
GCAGGAGGATTAGTTGGAAGAAACACTGGATCCATAACTGATAGCCATGCTGGTGTCAATGTAACATCAACAGTGAATGTGAATATACAAGGTGGTAATAGACAATCAAATGGATTGGCTTATGCAGGAGGATTAGTTGGAATTAATACGGTAGCTAATGGTGTAGTCAATACATACGCAACTGGCACGGTCAATGCGAGTTCAACTGCAACTGCTTCTGCGGGTAACTCAATCGGAAACGCAACGGTATACGCTGGTGGACTTGTTGGGCATAGTACAGTTACCGGTGGAGTCAAATACAGCTTTGCTGCTGGGAATGTAACCTATACAACAGCAGGGAAGTCAACGAATATACGTTACGTTGGAGGACTCAATGGTCTAGGTGATGCATTAGCAAGCTATCGATTGTCATCACAAACGGTATTAAATCAAACCAATACTATAGGCAATTTGGCGACTATTAACGAATTGAGATCAGAATCATTTGTGACAACAAATCTATTGTGGAGTACAAGTATTTGGATATTCAGCGGAACCAATTATCCACGAATTATTGGTAACATCTACATATAAAAAAAGAGGAACCTAGATTCCTCTTTTATTTCGTCTTTCGATTGATTTGTATAGCTTCAAGTTCTTCCTTTGAAAATAAATACTTTTTCTTGCAGAAGTGACATTCAATTTCAGCCTTCTCATCCTCATGAATAATCTCGTGGAGTGTATCTTCATCTAAAGCTGATAAAGACTTGATAAAGCCATCTTTCGAGCAATTGCATGTATAACTAATATCTGATTTTTTTAATATTTGTTCAGTTCCGAGAGCAAGCATATGCAGTATTTCCTCTGGAGTTTTCCCGTCTTGAATCAGTGAACTCATTGGTGGTAATGTATGGATTAATTTTTCTATTGTTGAAATGGTTTCTTCTGTACAATTTGGCATGATCTGCAAGATATACCCACCACTTGCTAGCACACTTTGATCTGTGTTTACCAATACGCCAACTCCGACTGAAGAAGGTATTTGTTCTGATAAGGCGAAATAATAAGTGAAGTCATCACCAATCTCTCCGGTTTGCAATTCAGAAGATGATGTGAAATAATCCTTCATTAATAAATCCTTTGTCACATGCAAAAATCCTTCACCGACTGCTGCACCAACATTTAATTTTCCAGCTTTTATTCCATCCTCATATTTTAAATAGACTTGTGGATTTTGAATCTCTGCTCTAACCTCTCCCTTAGAATTGGCCTCAACAAGCATCACTCCAATAGGACCATTACCTTTGATTCTGAGTGTTAGTGTTTCTTCATTCTTATACATTAAGCCCATCATTGCAGAAACTGTTAAAAAGCGACCCAGTGCTGCAGTTGCAGTTGGCCATGTCTGGTGTATTCTTCTAGACTCCTCAACAAGATTGGTTGATGAGGCGATATAGATTCTTACGGTTTGGTTATAAGCATAACTAATAATTGCATAATCTTTCATATTCATTCTCCTACCATTACATTGTAGCATAATTGAAAGTTCTTCAAGTCTATGATACAATGAATCGGGTGATTTTGATGTCCTTTAAAATAGGAAATTTAGAAATAGAAAATAAAATAATACTTGCACCAATGGCTGGTGTTTCCAACAGTCCTTTTAGAATACTGTCTAGAACCTATGGAGCTGGACTTGTTTTTGCTGAGATGGTTTCAGATAAGGGTCTTCTATTTAATAATGAGAAAACTATTAAGCTTTTATATATGACAGATGTTGAAAAGCCAATGGCACAACAGGTTTTTGGGTCAGATTTAAAAACGATGGTCGAAGCAGCAATGTATATCGAAAAGAATTCGAATTGCGATATTATTGATATCAATATGGGGTGTCCTGTACCAAAGGTTGCCATTAAGGCACAAGCTGGAGCATCCTTAATGAAAAATCCGGATATGATTTATTCGATAGTAAGCGAGATAGTTAAAAAGGTTAAGAAGCCTGTCACTGTAAAGATTAGAAGTGGTTGGGACAACCAAAGTGTTAATGCTGTAGAAGTTGCCAAAAGAATTGAAGAAGCAGGAGCAAGTGCGATCACTGTGCATGCGAGAACGCGTGCTCAAGGATATGGTGGATTTGCAGATTTAGATGTGATTAAAGCAGTGAAGGAAGCAGTAAATATTCCAGTGATTGGAAATGGAGATGTTGTTGATGGTCCATCTGCGAAAAGAATGCTTGAATATACCAAGTGTGATGCGGTTATGATCGGAAGAGCTGCCTTAGGTAATCCTTGGATCTTTAGAGAAATTAATGCATACCTAAAAGATGGTACAATTATAGATAGACCAACCCATCAAGAAATAAAGGAAATGATGATTCTACATTTTAACTCATTAGCAGACCTAAAGGGTGAGCATACAGCTATTCTAGAAATGAGAAGCCATGGTCCTTGGTATTTAAAGGGTATTGAACATGCATCAGCATTAAGAAAACAACTTTCTCAAACCAAAACAAAAGCTGAATTTATTAGTCATATCGAAGCATTCTTCGAATAGACTAAAAGGAAGAGTATCGAAGTGGTTATAACGAGCTGCCCTCGAAATGCAGTTACCCTCATAAGGGGTACATGGGTTCGAATCCCATCTCTTCCGCCATTGACTATAACACCTGAGAAGGTGTTTTTTTGATATTAATAAAGCATTTTGACTCTTGATTCATTATGAATCTATCCGATCAGGATAACCATGATAACCATCTAAAATCATTGTAAACATTCGATTATAAATCAAAAGTTTGATATAATAAACATGCGCTTTAATATTGGAATCAATTGATCAATGTAAAGGAGTTTGAAGTGGATAATCGGTGCACTTCACAAAAAAATATGACATTAATACTTGGTATTTACTATATTGTGATTTCAATCATAGTGACTCTATTTCAACTCGCACTAGCCTTTGGTGCACCCTTAGGAAAATATGCGAATGGTGGAAAATTTCCAGGAAGCCTACCCAAAAATATGAGATTTCTTCCATTCATCCAAATCGCTATTTTATGGTTCTTTCTATATATTGTGTTAATTAAAACGGAAATGATAGGTAATCATCCAAACGCTATAGGCTCAATTGGTATTTGGTTTGTTGTTTTCTTTTTCTTCCTAGGATCGATTATGAACCTTATTACACCAAGCAAGCCAGAAAGAATGGTTTGGGGACCTGTGAATGTTTTAACTTTTATAGGAGTTTTATTCATCGCTATTCTATAAACTATTTTTTATAAGGAGACTATAATTTGAGACTCATTGAGGATTTTGACAAAAAGAACTATGATGACTGCATTAAACTCTTTCATCGGAAAGCAGTTAGAGCAATCATTATTAAAGAAGGTAAACTTGCATTAATAAAAAGTGAAAAGTTTGGTGAATATAAGTTTCCCGGAGGAGGGAAAGAAGATCACGAGAGTGATATTGACACACTCATCCGAGAAACACGTGAAGAATCAGGATTGAATATTATCACAGATAGTATTAAGCCTTATGGAATGATGATGGAAAAAAGAAAATCAACATTTGACCCAACAAACATCTTTCAAATGGAATCCTATTATTACCTATGTGAAGTCAGTGATGGTATATCAGAAACAAATTTAGACTTTTATGAATTAGAATATGGATATAAACTTCATTTTGTATCAATAGAAGAAGCCATAACAAATAATGAAAAAGCACTCATTCATCAAGAGCAAGTGACTTGGATTGAGCGAGAGCTGTGTGTACTTAAGGATATTAAAAAAAACTTATTTTAGGAGTATCGATGAATCTATATAATGGTTATCAAGATTATTTAAATCGTCATGAATGGTTGATTTTTCATCACCATAATGAAGCGATCTCTTATCGTTTTTTTGGGAAGGGAGAAAAGACGATTTTAATGCTTCTAGGAAGTAGCATGTTTTCAAGTGATGCTTATTACAAACTTCTAGAAGGACTAGAAAGTGATTATCAAATCATTACTATTCAATACCCAAAGGCTTCAATAACCATTTCTATGATAGTTCAACTGCTTAAAGATCTATTATCGTATCTTTCAGTATCACCTGTCTACGTGCTTGGTGCTAGCCATGGTGGGGGTCTTGCTCAGGCATTTGCGAAGGAAGAAAAAAATTTGGTAAAAGGGTTAATACTATACAATACACTTACTAAAACAAAGAATATGAATGCCCATTCCAAGGAAATTATAGTTCAAGTACTAGAAGCTATCGAACAGCTTAAAGAGTTAAGAAAGATTATGCCACTCTTTCAAATTAAAGAGGCATTACTTTCACAAATTGAAGAGGTACTAATCGACAAAAACGATATTGAACTTTTTGAATCACTCATTAGTGAATTTAATGAAGAAGATGAAAAGCTTCAAATGGAGTTAATTAAGGATTTGTTAATTAACTACGAATTTGAACAGGATGATTTTAATTATTTAGATCAAAGAGTGATGGTGTTATATGGTCACGATGATGATCCATTTGGCGGTACTGAACTAATTGAGTCGCTTGCACAAGTGCTTACGAATCCGACATTAGAATTTATTGAGGCTGATCGATTTAGTCTAGTCTTAGACCCCAGTGAAATGATTAAAAAAATTAAAGAGTTTATAAAATAAGAAAAGCGCTACAAAGCGCTTTTCTCTTCCTTCGCGATTAAGTATTTCTTATAAAGCAATGTCTGTTCTGGAGTTAATATTGTTTTAACAAAGGTGCCATCATTTTCGTATCGAGTTTCTAAAATGGTATTGTTTTCTTTAAGCTTAGAATAGATATGACCTTGATCAAATGGAATCTTTAAATATTGAATTCGATTTGTTTTATAAAGATGACCATAGATTGCGTCAACCAAGTGATCGATATTCTCCTTTGTCCGATTCGAAACGAATATATAATCCTCATGAACTGGTGGAGTTGTTAATGCAATTTCCTTTTTCGTTAAAACAAGTAATCTTTCAATATGGTCTGCACCAATTTCTGCTAATACTTCCTTTGTGGTATCGATTTGAAGCTGATTGAAGTAACATCCATCAACGATATGTAGAAGTAGGTCTGCGTGAACTACATCAGATAATGTCGATTCAAATGAACGAATAAGTTCATGTGGTAGCTTGGATACAAACCCTACTGTATCAATTAATATGAACGGTGGATTATTATCTTTTTGAAGTCTTTTTGCCTTCGTATCTAAGGTGGCGAATAACATGTCCTTTTCAAATACAGGGTCTGAATCATGATGTAGATAGCTAGAAAGTGAATTCATAATCGACGATTTACCTGCGTTAGTATAACCAACTAGGGCAACCACCGGAATTTGTGATTTGTTTCTTTGTTTTCTTGAAACATTCTTTTCTGCTTTAATCTTTTCTAGTTCTTTTTTGATGAATGATATTTCATCGACCAAGCGACGTCTATCTAATTCGAGTTTTGTTTCACCAGGACCCTTGGCATTGTAGGTACCACCACCTTGTCTAGATAGTGAATTTCCCATACCAACAAGTCTTGGTAGTAAATACATTTTTTGAGCAAGTGATACCTCAAGAACTGCTTCCTTAGATTGCGCGCGTTCTGCAAATATTGAAAGAATTAGAAAACTTCGATCAATGACTTGAACTTCAAGTTCTTTTTCTAAGTTTTTAATTTGTGCAGGTGATAATGTATCATCAAAAATAACGATATCAATATCTAAGACACTAATGATTGTCTTTATTTCTTGAACCTTTCCACTACCTACATAGTAGCGTGGTGAAATGGTTTTTGCATTCTGGATAACTTTATCCTTTGTTTTAATTTGTAGAGCTAGAGCTAAATGCTCTAATTCATCTAACGATCTTTGTGTTTCTTCTGTGGTCTCTTTATAGCTTAGACCCACTAATAATGCTTGATCCATATATACCTCTTGTTTCTCTATCATCTGGATAGGCTAGACATTTTGTCTATTCACACGAAAAATATTCGTGTTTACTCACTGTCTTAAAAGACTTTGAATTTGCCTAAGGATCAATCGGGTTATGGATTTTATTGAATATAGTTAAAATCTAATACCTTACTAATCTTTGAGGGCAAATTATACATTCGAATGATTACGCAATTTAATGTACATTTCAATACCTCCTCAAATATATTGATAAATTTGAGTTTACCAACACTACCATTATAGACGTTAAACCTAAAAAACTCAATAAAGAGAAAGAATATCGGTTAAAAGAAATCTTTTAAAGGGATATCATACATTCGTTATTTTCTTTAATCACAAGTGCTTGTTATGATATAATAGATTTAGTAAAAAGGAGTGCGATGATATGTTATTTGGAATACCGATTTGGAAAGTCATAGTTGATGCTTATATCGTTTGGGTCCTTGCAGTTTTCCTTGTTAAATTTTTAGTTTCTAATAAAAGAATGCTTTCGATAGCAATCTCCTTTTTGTTTGTCTATTTGCTGGCATTTCTTGCCAATGTGCTAGACCTCTTAGTAAGCAGTGTATTTTTAAATTATCTTCAGGAATGGATGCCCATTTTAATGATTGTCATCATGGCTCCAGATATTAGAAGATCTTTAGAAATCGTTTGGAAAGCAGATTCAAGAAATGAAATGGTTGTTATGGGTAGCGAAAGAACGAAGCAGGCAATTATTGAAGCTGCAATGTATTTATCCACTCAAAAAATTGGGGCACTCATCACCATTGAAAAACATAACACGCTTGACCAATATGCAGAGCGTGCAATTATTATGAATAGTGAAGTTTCTAAGGAGCTTTTAATTAATATATTTACACCAAACACTCCACTACACGATGGAGCAGTTATTATAAGAGGAGATTTAATTGTTTGTGCGGGTGCATATTTTGTGCTCTCCGACAATCAAAACTTTGAAAAAACAACAGGTTCAAGACATCGTGCAGGCTTAGGTATTAGTGAAATTACAGATAGCTTAACAGTCATTGTCTCTGAAGAAACAGGCAATGTTTCAATCGCTGTTGAAGGTATTATGCTAAAGATTAATGATCGAGACAAGTTGATGGAATACGTCAGCATGTTCATGAAGTAGGAGGTATATAATGATTAAAAAATTATGGACTCTTTTCTTTGAACCATTAAAGGCTTTTGCGAATAGAAACCTAGCAGAAAAGGTATCTCTTTATTTTAATAAGAATAGATGGATGACCTATGTAGTTGCTCTGATTTTTACATTGATTATTATATTTTTAGGTTACACGATATCCGGGTTATTACCAGAATAGAGGCGTAGTCAATTATGCTACAACATCCAATCTATCCTTTGATTATTACTGTATTTTGTCTATTTTTAGTAATTATTCAAAGCATACAATCTGAAAAAGTTATGAAAAATCGATTGATTATCGCTTTTTTCAACATCACCATCGCTGTGATGGTTTTTGTTATTTATCAATCCTTAATTATCGGAAACACATTATATGAAACCATCTACATCGGTTTTAATTTCTTTGTGTATTTTGTTTTCTTGTTGATTCTTTATTCAACGTTCAAGACTGCAATACTAAAAGCTAATCATTATCAACTCTTTGTTAAGTCAATTAAAAATAGCAGATGGAATGCTTATTATGTTGTCGATGCTAGAGAGCGTATTAAGGATATGTCATCGAGCTTACTCCATGAACTAAATCTTGAAAAAGAAGACATTATCGGTAAAAAGTTTTTTAATGTTTTAAATAAATCAATCAGGTTTACAAAAATGAATGGGCAAGAAATCAACAATCGATCATTAGAAAATTATTATATTAGCTATAGAGAAAACGCGAAGCCTGGAGATTCAGAGGTCCAAGAATTAACATTCTTAAACTTTGATGGAAACCCAGTGATATTACATATGGTGATGCAACCAGTTTACGCACTAGGGAAATATAAGGGAAGAATTTGTGTTGGAGAAAAGAAGACTGATTTCGATTTACTAGCCGTTGAAAAGGAACTAAATGAAAGAAGCACTGAGCTAGAAAGCATTCGACATAAGTTTATCGCAACTCTTGAAATAAGTGAAGAAGGTCTATTTTATATCGACCTTGATGAAAGAACAATTTGGGCAAGTGATGCACTTGTTCATATGCTTGCATTACCAGGAAACACACTGGACTTAACTGATTTCAGACGAATGATTGAAGCTGAAGATTTAAAGAAGTATTTAGCCCTACTTGGCGATTTAACAATGAATAAGAAACAGTATTCAACATCATATCGTATCATGGTTAACGGTAGATACATGTGGTTTAAAGAAAAAGGAAAAAGATTATTTGAAGATACACATAGTGCAGTTATTATGGGTACACTCAACCCAATGAAGACAAAACACTTCCTTGCTAGTAATATCGATGAACTCGACCGATTAAAAGACCATAACGATATGCTAGTCTCTATGAATAAGCTATTTAAGGATAATAGATATTTCCAACTTGTTTTAATCCGTTTAAAGAACATGCCTAAAATCAACCAGACACAGGGAAGAGAAATCGGAAATATGCTGATGGCTGAATATATTAAAAAATTAAGAACAACCTTTGTAACCGAAAGTGGAGATATCTTTAGAGTTTCTGGTATTGAGTTTGCGATTACAATCACAGACCCCAGAAAGATGGAAATCTTATCAAATGGTATTAAGTCAAATCGAACATTCTTAAATTTAATAATGCAATACGGTTCAATATCTGTTGAGCTTGAGGTTTTTGCAGGTATCGCGATTGGTGGTAGTGATGCACATGATGAGCATAAATTATATCAGGCAGCAAACCAAGCATTAACCATTTCAGAGAATCCACAATTTAATACACATGGTTGCTACTATAAGGATATAGCATCATGACCAAACAAGGTATTCGATCGCTAATGTTTCAAAAAAGAAACGAGGCTAGCCTAGAAGATTTAAAAAAGGGGAGTCAAGAGATTATCAATCGAATCCAAAATGACGCAAACTATCAAAAGGCTTTAACTGTTGCTGTCTTTTACCCAATGGAAAGAGAAGTTAACTTATTAGGTCTAATCAACAGTAATCAAACATTTTGCTTCCCTAAGGTCACCAAGGAAGGACTACACTTCTATAAGTACACTGAAAACCAAGAGTTTTTAAAAAGTAAATTTGGTGTGATGGAACCAGTAAGTGGTGAGATTGTTGATGATCAAATTGATTATATGTGCACACCAGCACTTGCTATCTCAAAAAGCTTATATAGAATCGGATATGGTAAAGGCTATTATGATGCATTTCTAACCAAACACCGGCCGAAACACGTTGTTGGTGTCATCTTTGATTTTCAAGAGTTAGAGGATTTACCTTATGATTCATTGGATCAAAAACTAGATTATTACATCAAGGGGTAACTATGAACACAGCCTTAATTGTAGCTGCAGGAACAGGTAGCAGGGCACAGCTCGACCAATCAAAAATATTATATAAAGTTAATGGAAAACCATTATTTCTCTATTCAGTAGAAATGTTTTTATCACTTGGGCATCAAATCGTTTTAGTGGTCTCCAAAAATGATATCAATGAGATTAGAAAATATATCACAGACAATATCAAATTGGTTTTAGGGGGAAAGACTCGTGGCGAGAGTGTGATGAATGGTCTTAGGGAAGTACAAACACCCTATGTATTTATTCATGATGCAGCAAGACCCTTAATTACTAAGCAAGCAGTTATGGAAATTGAAAAAGCTTTAGAATATCACGATGCTGTTTTATTAGCAGAAAAGTTAACGTCCGCTTTAAAAAGATATAATGAAAAAGAATTGACTTCGATGAATCGTGATGAATTCATATTGGCTCAAACTCCTCAGGCATTCTTAACCGAAAAGATAAGGTATGCATACATAAGAAATGATATCAACTATGTAGATGACATCTCTTTATATCAAGCATTCTATCCAGAGGATAAGATTAAGGTTGTAATTAACACTGAGTCTAATATAAAAGCAACCTATAAGGAAGATTTTTCATTCATCAAAATGATTTTAAAGGAAAGGGATGAAAACTTGAGAATTGGACACAGTTTCGATATCCATCAACTCGTAGAAAATAGACCACTGATTTTAGGTGGCATTCAAATCCCCTATGAAAAAGGTCTTTTAGGACATAGTGACGCAGATGTATTGCTGCATGCAATCGCTGAAGCGATGCTTGGAGCACTGGCTCTAGGCGATCTAGGTACATTCTATCCGGATACAGATCCTGCCTATAAAGACATTGACTCAAAAAGAATTTTAAAGGAAACCAACGAATTGATTAGACAAAAGGGCTATGAAATTGGTAATATAGATGCGACAGTTTACGCTGAACTACCAAAGCTTAACCCATTTATTAAAAATATAAAAGAAAACATCAGTAAACTTTTAATAATCTCAGAAGATCAAATCTCTATAAAAGCTACCACCTATGAAAAGATGGATGCAATCGGAGAAAAGAAAGCAATCGCTTCTGAGGCCGTAGTGATACTGAAGAAGGTGTAATTATGATTATAGATACGAATTTCGGACAATTTGAATTGATCAAGAATCATCGCGAAGCATTTGATCTCGAAAAATTCAATGAAAGATATGTGGATGTCGCATTTGACAGATACACATACCTTGTTGGAGATATGTCTTCGTCCATGCTAAGAATTAAAGGATTCAATTCTGATCCAAAAAGCCCAAATGGGTATAAAAGAATTCCTGACTACTTAAATGAATCCTGTAATATGAATTGTGGGCATTATGTTCTTAAGCGTCTTAAGCCTGCAGCACCAACTGTTGATTAAAACGTTTGAAGTAATACTTTAAATGATATATACTATGTATGCAAAGGAATGGTGAGCAAAAATGGATGATACAAAACAACAAGTTTTAGACTTGATTCATAAGGTTAGACCTTATTTACAAAGAGACGGTGGAGACATCGAGGTTATTAATGTAGAAGATGGGATCGTATATGTTAAAATGCTTGGAGCTTGTGATGGCTGCATGGCACTTGACGTTACCTTGAAACAAGGTATTGAAACGATGCTTTTAGAAAATGTACCTGGTGTAATCGCTGTAGTCACAGTAGACTAAATAGACGACCTTTTGGTCGTTTTTTTACATAAAAATAGAAAAAATTTTAAAGGGGTGTTTAATTGTGAAAAGAAACATTGGTTTGGTTGTAGATTCTACGTTTGGATTTGATAAGAAATATGCAAAAGAAAATGATATCACCATTGTTCCACTTAAGGTCATCATCGAGGATAAGGAATATGTAGATGGCGAAATTGAGCCTCAAATCATTAACAACGCACTTTACGAAAAAAGAGATGTAAAAACAAGTCAGCCTTCCCCAGAGCAATTTATGAAAGCCTATGAAGATCAGCTAACAAGATATGAGCAAGTCATATGTATGACCATCTCAAAATCTTTATCCGGAACATTCAACAGTGCAAATCTAGGAAAAACGATTTTAGAAAACGAAAATATTTATATTGTTGATACTGAAACTAACATCAATGGCGCAGCTTATCTAGCTGAAAAACTGATAGAGTATTTGGATCAAGGACATCATATAAGTGATGCACTAGGATATCTAGAGGCACTTAAAGAGAAGGGCTCCTTAGTATTTACAGTGGATAACCTTCAATTCCTTGTAAAAAGCGGAAGAATTGGTAGAGTTCAAGCGGTTATTGGAAATGTATTAAAGATTAAACCAATTTTAAGATTTGAGCGTGGAGTTTTAGGCTTAGAAAGTAAGGTCAGAGGCTTTAATAACGTCATTGCTTATCTCGTTAAAGAGGTTGAAGAAATATTTCTAAAGGGTAAGGCAATTGTTCGTATCGCTTATGTTGATAAAAGTGTTGAAGCAAAAATGCTTGAACACGAAATATATCAACTCGGAGATAACGTTGATGTAAAAATTACAGGTATTATTAGCCCTGTAGTATCCGCTCATGTTGGACCAGGTGGATTAGGAATTTATCTTACACTCGCATAACGCAAGGAAACTTGCGTTTTTTTCTTATATTCATGAATGAATTCTAAAATATGATATAATGTGTACGAGGTTTTTGGATATGAAAATTAATGATCAAATTGTATGTAAAATAACTGGTATACAATCATATGGAGTCTTCGTAACCTACGAGGGCTATTCTGGTCTTATACACATCTCAGAGATATCCGATCAGTTTGTTTCTTCGATTGATGAGATATTGTGCGTTGGAGATGAAGTTGGAGTCGTTGTTCTAGAAATTGATGAAGAACAAAAAAGACTAAAACTCAGCTATAAACAGGCAAACCCGATCCATCCCAAAATATCAAAAATGGTCAAAATAAAAATAGGATTCCATTCATTAGCGAAGGCTTTACCAGAATGGATCGAAAAAACAAAGAAATAGAGGAAATGAATAATGGCACACATCGAATTAAATTTAAGTGACGTGCGCTCGTTTTTGAGTGCGCAACCAGAAGGTCTACAAAAGAGAGTTAATGAAGTCCACAAGATGATTCATGAAAAAACAGGATTAGGAAATGATTTCCTAGGCTGGGTGGATTTACCAAAGAATTATGATAAAGATGAATTCAAAAGAGTACTTGATGCAGCAAAGAAAATTAGAAAACAAAGTCAAGTCTTAGTTGTTATCGGTATTGGGGGTTCCTATTTAGGAGCGAAGGCAGGACTAGAATTCTTAAATGTCCCATTCCAAAAAAACAAGTTAGAAATCGTTTTTGCTGGTCACCATATGAGTGGCTCTTATCTTGCTAAGCTTGTTGAATATTTAAAAAACAAGAGATTTTCAATTAATGTCATTTCCAAATCAGGAACGACTACAGAGCCTGCAATCGCGTTTAGAGTTCTCAAAAAAGAACTTGAAGACCGTTATGGTAAAGAAGAAGCGAAGGAAAGAATATATGCAACTACAGATAAAAAAAGAGGAGCACTCTATACCGTTTCTAAAGAAAATGGATATGAAATGTTTGTGATCCCTGATGATGTCGGTGGTAGATTTTCAGTGCTTACTCCAGTAGGCTTATTACCGATGGCTGCTGCAGGAATCAACACGAAGCTAATTCTTAAGGGTGCACTTGATGCATATAAGAGATTTTCTAAGCCTAATTTAGCGAATAATGAAGCCTATTTATATGCAGCAACTCGTTATTTACTATATACATCAGGTAAAAAGATTGAAATGCTTGTTGGATACGAACCTAACCTATTATTCTTAAATGAGTGGTGGAAGCAGCTCTTCGGTGAATCTGAAGGTAAAGAAAACAAAGGTTTATTTGTTTCTTCTGCAGGCTTTTCAACAGACCTACATTCTCTTGGTCAATACATTCAAGAAGGAGAACGTCATTTATTTGAAACAGTCATTCAAGTGTCGAATACTGGTGATGATGTCATGGTTCCTGAAGAAGATAATGATTTAGATGAATTAAACTACCTCAAGGGGAAACCATTATCATTTGTCAATGCACAAGCCCTAAAGGGTACAATGATGGCACATCAAGATGGAAACGTTCCAAATATCTTATTAACGATTCCAACATTTGACGCATATACATTTGGATATTTAGTTTACTTCTTTGAAAAAGCCTGCGCAATGTCAGCTTATATGATTGATGTGAATCCATTCAATCAACCAGGAGTCGAAGCATACAAGAAAAACATGTTTGCATTACTCGGTAAAAAGGGATACGAAAACATACTAAAGTAGGAAATTTGAATGAAAATAAAAAAGACTTATTCAGAGCATGAAACCGAAGCTCTAGGCTATGAGCTTGGTTTACTCTTGAAAAATGAGCCTAAAATTGTTATTTTATTAGATGGCGAATTAGGTTCAGGAAAAACTACATTTACTAAAGGACTAGCTAGAGCTATTGGCGTAATAGATATCGTCAATAGCCCTACTTATACCATTATGAAAAAATATAAAACTCCGGATCGACTTAAAGTCTTATATCATCTAGATTTATATAGACTTGAAGGTGTCGGAAGTGATTTTGATTTAGAGGAATATATTGATGGATTTGGGATGATAGTTGTTGAATGGCCCTATCAGGCAGATGAACTACTTCCAAAGGATTATCTATTGATTCAGATTAAAAAACTAGGAGAAATGGAAAGAGAGTTCACATTGACTTGTGTAGGATTTCCATGTAAACGTGCGGTGCATTTTATATGAAAACTTTATTTTTTGATGTATCAACCAATGTTATGTATGTCGGCTACGCTAAGGATGATATCTTAGTGGATTTTTCAATTCGCATTGCTCAAAGAGACCATGCAAAGTATCTTGTAGACCGCATAGATTCAGTTCTAAAGAGAAATAAACTTACTCTGGATATGATTGATGAAGTAATTATCGGATATGGTCCAGGCTCCTATACTGGAATTAGAATTGCAGTTGTTGTTGGAAAAATGCTTGCATATACTAAAAACATAAAGCTTCGAGTGATTAGTTCACTATATTTTATGACCTCGGGCTATGAAGGAAAAGTGGCTGCATTAATTGACGCACGAAGAGGCTATGTGTTTTGTGCAATCTATGATGGAAACGAAGTGATTTTAAAGGATTCCTATCTTAAGCTTTCTGAACTATCAAGTAATGAAAAATATAAAAATGCACAAACCATATTCATCGATGATAGAAGCTATGAAATCAACCCAAAGAAAATTAGAATTCATTCAACACTTGTTGATAATCCTCATGATCTAGTTCCTAACTATTTAAGAAGAACGGAAGCGGAAACCCTACATGATCAGAAAAGCAACAGTTAACGACATACCCTATCTTGTTAAAATTGAAAAGTTAGTTTTTGAACAATCGTTAGGGGAATCATTCTTATACGATGAGTTTATCTTAAATCCCTTTGCTCATTATTTTGTCTATGAAAAAAATAAAGATATCATCGGATACATAGGATTTCGCGCAATCGATAAGGAATCAGAAATGATGAATTTTTGTGTGCACCCAGAGTATCAAGGACAAGGTATTGGAAAAGAGATATTGGAATACGCGATTCAATATTTAAAGGATTTGCGTGTGAAAACCATATTATTAGAGGTTAGAAAAAGTAATAAAAAAGGTATTGCCATCTATGAAAAATTTGGCTTTAAGCAGTCACATGTAAGAAAAAATTATTATGGGTCGGAAGACGCATTTGTCTATATTAAGGAGGTGTAGGTATGATCATACTTGCAGTTGAATCAAGCTGTGATGAATCCAGCGTTGCTATTGTAAAAGATGGTAAAGAAGTTTTATCACACATCATTTTATCCCAAATCGATATCCACGCTATTTATGGTGGAGTCGTCCCTGAAATCGCTTCAAGAAACCATGTTGTCCATATGACGCGTGTTTTTGAGCAAGCCTTCAATGATGCAAAGCTTACTCCTAAAGATATCGATTTAGTTGCAGTTACCAAGGGTCCAGGTTTAATTGGCTCTCTACTTGTTGGTATCAATGCAGCAACCACATTTGCATTCGCACATCAAAAACCATTAATCGGTGTTAATCATTTACATGGACATATCTATGCTGCAAATATTGATCACGAAATCAAGTTTCCTGCACTCGCACTTTTAGTCAGTGGCGGACATACAGAACTTATTTATATGAAGGGTCATATGGATTTCACGTTACTAGGAACTACACTTGATGATGCAGTTGGAGAAGCCTATGATAAGGTTGCTAGAACCCTAGGGTTGTCTTACCCAGGTGGACCAATTGTCGATAAACTTGCTCAAAGCGGTGAAGACACCTATAACCTCCCTAGACCCTTTTTAGATAAAAGTGCATATAACTTCAGCTTCTCTGGTTTAAAGAGTGCTGTCATCAATACAGTGCACAATGCAGAGCAAAGAAAAGAGAGTATTCGAATCAATGATATGTGTGCATCCTTTCAAGCAAGTGTTTTAGATGTTATTATTGAAAAGACGAAACATGCCTCTGAATCCTTTGATGTTAAGCAAATTATCATCAGTGGTGGAGTTGCTGCAAATAGAGGTTTAAGAAGTAGAATATACAATGAAATTCCTAATAAAGAGATCATTATTCCTAAGATGGAGTATTGCACAGATAACGCTGCGATGATTGGTGCTGCAGCATATCATCAATATTTAATTGAAGGCGCACTACCCAATTACCTTTTAGGTGGGGAATCGACACTCAATATCGAAAGCAAATAACCGGACAGGTTATTTTTTTTGGTCAAAGTCTCATATACAAGGAAACAATACAAATTATTGGTAAAAAAGACCATTATGTTATATAAGTCATATTTATATGTATTTCAGAAAAATCATATATAATGTATATCAAGCGATATAACGCAATTCATGATAAATAAGTGCGAAAATATTGTATTTTATTTAGTAAAAGAATAATATAGAAATAACGAGGGAGTGATATATATGAAGTTTTTGTTTAAACTAATTGTAATGCCCATTTTAATGATTGTTGCTATACCCCTTCTTGTGCTTGCTCTTCTATACAAGAGCGTAGAAATTCCAATAGAGGATTTTGAAGGAACGACAGCTGCTCCACTTTCACAAATGATTGAAGATGAAATGGACGCATTTTTGGTGAATCCAACATCAACCTCATCTGTCAATCTTTCTATTGCACAATCAGATGCCAATGCTATGCTTAAAGCGAAGTTTTTAGAAACGAATCCAAATTATATGAAGGATGGCGCTACTGACGACGAAAAATATTATGTCTTAAAGGAAGAATATTACGGATACCAAGGTTCTTGGGTAAGATTCAAGGATGATATCGTTGAAATCGAGTCAGGAGCTCATGTATTTGTCAGTGGTTTTACTTATAAAACAAGATTATTAATAACCTTTAAACTTACTGTGGATACAGATGAAATCGTATTGAAACTAGAAAAGTTGACCATAGGGAATATGCCACTTGCGTGGACCTTTTCAACAGCTAGCTGGATTGCAGAAAAGGTAACAGGACAAGATATCAAGGGATTAATTGATGATCAGCTTGGTGGACTTGCTACATTTGATGCTGTTAAAAGAGAAGTAAGAATAGATGTAGATAAGGCGTTAGAACAAATGATGAGTGATGATCCTGCAAGCTTAGCACTCATTAACTCACTATTGGCATTTATTGAAGAAAATGATTTACTTGATATCGGTTTTACGGATGGTAAATTCGGAGCTGACCTAAATTTAGGTAAGACAGTGGATAACTCCACAGTGTTCACACTTTTAGAATCTCAAAAGATATTGAATGATGCACATTTGCAATCGATTTTAGCCTCCAAGGCAAGTGCGATGATTTTTTCTACACTGGGTTCAACCAATCCAACGCCATTTATTGATTTAGACCAATTCACTTTGAATCGTGTATTTGAATATTTCATGCGAGAAGCTCAAGTCTCAAATGGAGTCCTACAGGAAAGTCCGATTTTAGGAAAATATACAATGCGCGCATATGTTCCATATGTAACAATAAGTGGTGGTAGCTTCGTAGTCAATATTCCAGTTACGATTGAAGATACAGAAGTGGCAGGAAACAAATACCAAACCATTATTAAGATTGATGCAACTCCAGAAATTGATGGAAACGATTTAAGAATCGTATTGAATACATTAGCAGCTGGTGAAGTTACATTAGGAAATGAACATATGGGTAATATTTTAACTGTCTTGGGTAATGACAATGGATTTATCGTTGACGGTGCATTTGTTATTGAAAACTTTGATGAGCAAATGAATGCCGCCGGTATGAGTATTCAGTCTGTTGCTGTAACGAACAATTCATTAAGACTTTATGTATCATTAAGTAGTACAATTCCAATTCAAGATATTCAAAATGCAGTGGAAGACGTATTGAATGCAATCGCAAACAATCCAAGTTATCCACCTGAATTAAATGATGCAATTAATAATGTCATTGGTTCTCTATTAGATCCAGAAGTTTCTACTGAAGAAGCAATTGAAAACTTAGTTGCTGCTATGGATGGTTTATCTGATGAAGAACAAGAAGAACTCTATAATGATTTAGTTGCTGCATTCGCAGATACTAGTTTAAATTATGAAGATTTATTTAATATAATCCCATAACAAAGTTATGCAAAATAGAAATCGGTTGAATTCGTCAACCGATTTTTTTTGTCGTCCTTGTAGTTTAGGCTAAAGCATTATATAATAAATAAGACAATGAGGTGAAATTATGGAATACACATCCAATTTTATTAAAACCATCATCGAAGCAGATTTGGCCAGTGGAAAACACAAGGAAATTATTACTAGATTTCCACCTGAACCCAACGGATTCCTTCATATTGGACACGCAAGAGCAATCATTACTGATTTTGAAAGTGCGACTCAATATGGTGGATACACAAATCTTCGCTATGATGATACCAATCCAAGTAAAGAAGACGATATTTATGTCAAAGCAATCCTAGATGATATTCGTTGGTTGGGCTATGAACCAAAGAACGTTTTTTTTGCATCCAATTATT
>JAUSOA010000145.1 GCA_030656435.1 Acholeplasmataceae bacterium
CATTATCGAGGACTTAAAAAAGTAAGCGATCATATATCGCTCGCTTTTTCATGCATGAATATGAAAAAAATGGCATTAAGATTATCAGAACTTGAGTCCAAGTCTTCTGTGATTTCATATATTTTCAGAATTTATAGAAATATAACTCGAAAAATCAAAAATAAAAAGCCAATTTTGAAGTTCAGCAATATACTGGAGTTTCAAAACTAGCTTTTATCAACAGTCTGAAAAAAGTGCACAATTCAGTGCACTTTTTTACTCTTTAACTATTATATCAAGTTTATTTTCATGAACAATCATCTTATATTTTTGATGTGGCTCTATTGAACCTTCAATAATTTTAGTAGCTACCAATGTCTCAATATTTCTTTGAATGAATCTCTTTAAAGGTCTTGCTCCATATTCATCATTAAAACCATTTTGAATTACATATTTTTGAATATCTTCACCAAAATCGATAAAGAGATTTTTCTCGATGAGTCTTTCATGTAAATCATTTAGCATTTTATTTGCTATTTCAATTTGCACTTTCAAACTCAATGCATTAAAGATAATGATTTCATCGATGCGATTAATGAATTCTGGCTTAAATCTTTCCTTGACTAAACGCATTACTTCCTTTTGAGCTTCCTTTTCATAGCTTAACAAAAACTCGCTACCAATATTGGATGTCAAAATAATGATGGTATTCTTAAAATCCACTGTACGACCTTGGTTATCTGTTAGTCGTCCATCCTCTAGGATTTGAAGAAGGATATTGAATACCTCTGGGTGTGCCTTTTCGACTTCATCAAATAATACAATAGAATAAGGTTTTCTTCGAACTGCTTCAGTGAGTTGTCCACCCTCATCATAGCCTACATACCCTGGAGGAGAACCAATCAATCTAGCAACACTATGGGACTCCATGTATTCACTCATGTCCATCCGAATGATTTGATGCTCACTATCAAATAATGCTTCAGCAAGTGATCTTGCAACCTCAGTTTTTCCGACTCCTGTAGGTCCTAAGAAGAGGAAGGAACCAATAGGTCTATTTTCATCCTTAATCCCTGCGCGTTGTCTAATGATGGCATCACTAATCAATCGTAGAGCGTGATCTTGTCCAATCACTCGTTTTTTGAGTGTAGATTCGAGTTGTAGAAGCTTTTCTCTGTCTCCTGACATTAGCTTAGATATCGGGATATGAGTCCATTTTGAGACGATTTCAGCAATACTTTCCTCTGAAACAATTTCGGTAAGTAGTTTACCTTCCTTTTGACTTTCTGATGCCATCGTGTTAATTTCTTTTTCTAATAAAGGAATTTTTGAATATTGAAGCTCAGCTGCCTTCTGATAATTTGAATCATTGAATGCATTTTGAAGATCAAGTCGTAGTTTTTCTAATTCATTTTTCTTCACTTTTATTTTATTTAGATGATTTTTTTCAGTTTCCCATTGTTTTCTTAATGTCTTCTCATTTGTTTTTAAGGTTTCAATTTCTTGTTTAATCTTTAGCAATCTATCCTTTGAAATCGGATCTGTTTCTTTATCTAGTGCTGTCTTTTCAATTTCTAGTTGCATCATTCTTCGCAGTGCTGTATCGAGTTCAACAGGCATAGAGTCGATTTCCATACGAATGGAAGCACACGCTTCATCAATTAAATCAATTGCCTTATCTGGTAAGAAGCGATCAGTTATATATCTGTTGGATAAAGTAGCAGAAGCAATAATTGCAGGGTCGGAGATATGGACACCATGATGTGCTTCAAATCTTGATTTAAGTCCTCTAAGAATACTAATTGTATCTTCAACGGTTGGCTCATCTATTGCAACCTTTTGAAAGCGTCTTTCTAACGCACTGTCCTTTTCAATATATTTCCGGTACTCATTTAAGGTTGTTGCACCTACGCAATGCAATTCTCCTCTAGCAAGCATAGGCTTTAGCATATTGGATGCATCCATTGCACCATCTGCTCGACCTGCACCAACTATGGTATGTAATTCATCAATGAATAGAATAATTTCTCCATTGGATTCTTTGATTTTATTCAGCACAGCCTTAAGTCTTTCCTCAAACTCACCACGAAATTTAGCTCCTGCGACTAAAGCTGCTAAATCAAGTTCATAGATAATCTTATTTTGCAGCCCTAAAGGAACGTCCTTATCAACGATACGTCTTGCAAGACCCTCAACAATCGCTGTTTTACCAACACCAGGTTCTCCAATTAAAACAGGATTGTTTTTCGTTTTTCTAGATAATATTTTAATAACTCGACGAATTTCTTCCTCGCGTCCGATGACTGGGTCTATCTTACCCTCTTTGACAGCTTCAACAATATTTCTTCCAAACTTATCTAAAACCTTTGGGTCTTTACTGTAGTCATCCATTTGTGTAAAGTTCATCATAGTCCTCCATTGGCAGTCTAATCTTTCAATTGCCAATATTATTATAAAACAGTTTTTTGGCACTGTCAATAAATAAGTGCTAAATTTACATATTATAACTTCATGTGATACAATATATTTAGTTGAGAATAAATAAATATTAAAACAAAATGAGGGCACATTATGATTAAGGTACTATTTGTATGTTTAGGTAATATTTGTAGGTCTCCGATGGCAGAGGGAATGCTTAAAAAAATGGTCAATGATCATGGATTAGAATCAAAAATACATATTGAATCTAGGGCGACTTCAACATGGGAGAAGGGAAACCCTCCACACCCTGGAACAAGAAAGATATTGGAGCGAATTGGTGCAGATTATAAAGGGAAAGTTTCAACACAAATAACAGAAACTGATTTTCATGAGTTTGACTATATCATTGGAATGGACCATGAGAATATCAAGTATTTAAATACTCACGCAGGCATCCATTCAAATAAGATTTATCTCTTGAGAGATATTGATTCGAACACGAAGGATCAAATAATACCGGATCCCTATTTTTCAGGAGAACACGAAAAAACCTTTTTATTACTTGAAGAGCCATTGAAACTTTGGTTAGAGAAGCTTAAAAATGAATAAGTTTTGTATTGACTTTTTATCCATTAAAAAGTTATAATGATATAGCATGTTAAGGCCTCATAGCCAAGTGGTAAGGCAAGGCACTGCAACTGCCTGATCATCGGTTCAAATCCGTTTGAGGCCTCCAACTTATCATGTTACAAACGTTTAATGAGTCAATCATTAAGCGTTTTTCTTATTACTAGAGCTTTAACTATTATTGCTTGACATATTAGGTTTTTAAGCTGTTTTGGTGTACAATTATAGTGTATATGAGATAGTAAATTCAATTCGATACCAAAAAAATAAGTGTTTTAAATAAACATTAGGAGGAAACATGGAAAAACCAGAATACAAAATAGCTTTAATGATTGACTCAGAGAATGTATCACACAAATATATAAAGTCAGTTATGAATGAAATAGCGAAATACGGAAAAATCGTAATCGCGAGATTTTATGGGGATATCAACAATTTATCTAAAGATTGGCATAAGACAGCACAGGATAACGCAATTAAGCCAGTGCATCAATATAATGTAGCAATTGGTAAAAATGCAGCAGATATGGCAATGGCTTTGGATGCGCAAGAAATGATGTATCAAGAAAAAGTAAATGCATTTTTTCTTGTCACCTCAGACTCTGATTTCACACCACTTGCAGTCAAATTAAGAGAAGGTGGAATGCACGTTATTGGTGTCGGCAACGAGAAAAAGGTTACTCAAGCCTTTAGATCTTCATGTAATGAGTTTAAATATTTTGAATATCTTAATGACGAAGATGATTTTGAAACCACAGAATCCATTGAAAAAACCGCTACAACTAGCCAAGAAATTGGTCAAATGATCAAAAGTATTATTATAGAAAATGGTGCGGATAACAAAATACAACTCAGTAGATTAGGCGATATTCTAGTCAATCGTTTCTCAGATTTTGACTCAAGAAAGTATGGTCATAAGACACTATCAAGTCTTGTCAGTTCACTGAGTGGCCTTTCCTTATCTCAGGAAAAGACAACCACTTTCGTGAATTTTAGCTCCAAACTCTCTATGAAAGATATTTCGAAAGCAATTGTTGAAATCATTTCAAAGAACAAGAGCAAAGAAATGATATTAACTAAAGTCAAACAAGAACTCGAAAAGAAATATCCTGAATTTAATTATCAAGAATTGGGATTTACAAGATTCTCTAAGCTTGTAAGCAGCATTGAAGACGTTACTGTTAAAAGTAATTCAGCAAAGCTTAAGTAGATATGAAGAGTTTTGACATCAAGAGTGATATGCCTTTAGTCTCTGAAGCTGGAAAAAGACTTGCGACAATTATAAGAAATTGTACAGGAAAAGATAAGGTCATCAAAATAGTTCATGGATATGGATCCTCTGGAGTTGGAGGATCGATTAAGGCTGCAGTACATAAATCCTTGCGCAGTAAGGTTTCTAGAGGAGAAATCAGAGCCTTTATTCCAGGAGAAGCTTTTTCTGAGATGATGGGATTTGATGAAGCGATAAAAACATACAGCAATTTGATCCAATCAGATTCAGACTATAAAAAAATGAATGATGGTATTACCTATATAATTCTCAAATAGGGGTGGGAACTTATGACAATAGAACAATTACAAAAAAGAAAAGAAAATCTTGATAAATTATTTGTTATTATTATTGTTTTATTTATTATGGCAATTGCTATTGGTTTTGCTGTTCATTGGGTATTTTTAATTGCATTTATGATTTTTCTTTGTATAATTCCACACCAAAATGCATACAAAAAACTGATTCTTGAGTTCAAGAATCACCATATAAGAAAAATGATTGATTCAATCATTCCAGGATTAACTTATATTCCTGAAAAAGGATTCGATGAAGAAATGGTATTTGAATCCAAAGTGTTAAGAAAGTTTACAACCTTTCAAAGTGAAGATTATTTATCTGGTATCATTCAAGGTAAAAACTTCGAATCAGCAGATGTTCATATTGTACAAGTGGTATCTAACGGTAAAACGACCACTCGGATAACAAGATTTTTAGGTAGGCTTTTCATTGTCGATTTCCAAAAGAAATTCGAACATGATGTTTATATATCAACAGATAAAACTCATAATCAATCCATTTTTTCTGAAGATAAAAAAGTTAAAACAGAATCGATTGAGTTTAACAAACAGTTCCATGTATTTTCAGAGTCAAAGCATTCTGCCTTTTATCTACTAACACCACGCTTTATGGAGAAGATAGAAGCATTTTCAAAAATTGCCAAGCATGTCATGTTTGCCTTTAAGGATCATAAAGCATACATTGCTGTACATACAGAAAGAGATGCTTTCAATCTAAAGTTTGATGACATAATTGATGAAAACTATATTGAATTCGTAAAAGTAGAATTGAAGCTTTTAGAAGACCTAATCGCATTTGTTCCTCAATAACAACCTCTAGGGTTGTTTTTTTAATGTGTTTGCGTGGTAAAATATAAATAATCATTAGGAGGAATAATATGAATATATCAAACTACTTCAAACCAAAAACAATGATTTACACCGGAAAGCATGTCAAAACGCCAACTTCAATCAAACACTATGCTTATGATGGACAAAATCTAAAAATTAACTCCGACTTTAAGTCAAACAAAGACTTAAAGAATTATATTCAAATTGTAGGTTTATCAAACGTTGAAGAAATAGCAATCATTAAAGAGCATTACAATATCGACTCATTAATTCTTGAGGATGTTTTTAATGTCAACCAACGAAACAAAATTGAGGTTGTTGATAATTCTTTATTTGGTGTCTTCCATGTCGAATATCTAGAAAACGATTATGTAAAGGAAGACTATATGAGTTTGCTAATGATCGAAAATACAATCATCACATTCCATGAAACCGAACCTATATTTTTGAAACCTCTAGAATCTTTATTTAATGAACATAAAGAACTCAGAGAAAAATCAATAGATTATTTACTATTTCAAATATTAGATATCATAACTGATAATCATTTAGATGTTTTTGATGAACTTGATACAGCAATTGCTATATTTGAAGCTGAAATACTTGAAACAAAAGATGTTGAACAAGAAGATGTTTATCTTGTTAGAAAAAACATGCTGAAATTAAAAAATAATGTAACACCTATTTTTGAACAGTTAGACAAAATACTATTTAAAAATCAAACTTTGTTCAATCCATCAAATAAACTCTATTATGAAGATTTAAAGGACCACCTACAGCGCTTAGATGGTAGAATCAATCAGTCACGTGAAGTGATGAGAAATCTAT
This sequence comes from Acholeplasmataceae bacterium, assembly GCA_030656435.1. Classification (GTDB taxonomy): domain Bacteria; phylum Bacillota_I; class Bacilli_A; order Acholeplasmatales; family Acholeplasmataceae; genus Peloplasma. The sequence continues at coordinate 6,256 of JAUSOA010000145.1, forward strand.
TAGACTTGCATATGAATAATCAATCCACAAAAATGAACAAGATTATGGCAACTCTGACTTTGTTTTCAGCTATTTTCATCCCACTATCCTTTTTAACTGGTTTTTTCGGAATGAATTTTATTCACTTTGGTATCCTTGCTTATAATCAAGCAGTATTGATATTTTCCATCATGTGTTTTGTAATTGCGGTATCAATGGTCTTGTTTTTTAAGAAAAAGAAATGGTTTTAGAAATATAGTTATATATATTGAAATCAAATCAAAAAAGCTTACATTCGATTTAAGAACCAATGTAAGCTTTTTTATTTTTTAAGAATTATAGAAAACATAAATTGTTATCTAAAATATTTTTTTATATCATCTTTTTCTAGAATGGAAGGTATTCGGTGTCTTGGAGCACACCATAATTCACTATATTCAATTTGTCTACCAAATTGATCATAAGCCCGAGTTGTTTCATAATGAATCGGCATATCTTTAGAAATAGTTAATAGTGCTGAAATTTCTTCATTGCTCGAAACAATTCTAAGGCTACGAATCGTTTTACTCATAATAATTTTATATTCATTTCTGAAAAACGAATAAAAGAATTTATTTGTCATATCTATCTGATCAAGATTAGGAAATATATCTAATGGGAAATACATTTTAATAACAAACAATGGTTGGTTATTTGATTTGTAAAGTCGTGTAAAGTTTACAAGTTCTTGATCTACTGGATATCCAGTTTTTTTAGCTATATCTGAAGAAACTTTTACAACTACTTTGTTTAAAATGGTAATCTCTGGTGTTTCACCAAGAGATTTTAATGTTTCGTTGACCAAAATCAGCTGATTATGAAATACATTTGGATTTGAATTATAAGTTACTTCATAATGGCCATTGATTCTCATAATGAGTGCGATGTCAATAAGCTTTTGATATGCATTCTTTATAGCTACTTTTGGAACGTTAAGATCTATCGCAAGGTCTTCAATATTTGGGAGAATGTCACCATTTTGAATTTTTAGTTTCATGATTCCAATATAGATATAATCCTTGATTTGATCCACTACAGAAACTGTAGATCTTTTATCAATTGCAAACTTAATATCTTTCATTTTCAATGACCTCCTCGAATGTAACATAATCACCTGCAAGGGCATGAAGTATAACAGCTATAATTGTATTATTTGAGTCGACGATTCTTGTAGTTGCAAAAAATATTTTATCTTTTATTTCAATGTTAAGAAGTAGAGATTCAACATTACCAGATTCACTAGCAATGATGTCTGTATAAATGCCAGAAATATGATAGTTATATTGTTTCGTTATTAATGTCAAAAAATCTTCAGTTTGACTTACATATTTTTCCAAATTTGGGAAATATTTATAGGGAAAAAATGCTCTTTGAAGAGATATAGGATAATTATCAATCAATAAACGATAGCTAATATCATAAGACTTTTCGCCTTCATGTAGACCGAGTATTGGATAGACTTGGTTACGGTAATCAATTGAGCCAATAACAACAACTTCTTTTTTGGCGAGTCCCCCAAAGCTAAAGATGTCTTTTACTGTCCCTTTATGCCGATATCTTCTATTCACAAAGGTTCCATAGCCCTGCTTACTCATAACAAGGCCATTTTTTATGAGTTCCTCATATGCTTTTCGAATCACAGAACGACTTAATCCGAAAAGATCACAAAGGTCTTTTTCTGTAGGTAATTTATCTAAATGTCTCAATTGATTCGAGTATATAGCATTCTCTATAGCTTTCATAATCTGCTTATAGATTGGGACTTTAGAAAACTTATCGATATATATAGGGATCATGACTATCACCTTCTTTATTAATAGTATATATGATTTGATAAAATAGCGTATGTAATTTTTTTAGTTTATCGATTTTATTAAAATAAAAACCACAAAATACTTAAGATTTTATAAAGAAAAAAATAGTTAAAAACTATGCTTCTATAAACTGAATATTTGTACTAAATTTTCTTTATTTTCATGAGCACAAAATCTATAAAAAGCGTATAATGAAGGTGTATGAAGCAACCATTAAATTAACAAGATAAAATGATGCTGTAAACTCAATTTAAACTCTCGATTGCATGTTTGTTTTCAATCCAAATTGCAGTTATAATTTAATTGTTTACCACATCATTTCAATCATAGAAAAATCATAATCGAAAGTGAGGTGAAAACACATGCAAAACAAGAAACCAGCTCCAAAAGCTCCAGTTCAACCAGTTAAACCAGCTCCAAAAGCTCCAGTTCAACCAGCTAAACCAGTTAAGAAGTAGTCAATGAAATTTTCTTTGATCAAAGCTTGACACAAACTGATTGTAGAATGCAATCAGACTAAAAACTACTAATATACCAACATGCCAGTTCGACCGAACTGACATGTTTTTTTTACTTCATTATTAGGTTACTTATAAAAAATATATAGAAAACGTTATCATCATTAATTTACATACAATATACCTAAAAAATCTTTTAAAATGCCAAATAAGTGATATAATGAAGGTGCAAATAACGATACACAACTTAAAGGAGTTTCTAATGAACGCACATTCACAGATTACTAGTGAAAAGCTTGCTCTTTTTCACTTGCAGTTAGAAAAAAACAAATCGCTGCCAGGACCACTAATGCCGACGCTACATGATGCTCAGCATATTTTTGGTTATATTCCTCTGTCTATTCAAAAAATTATATCCAATGAGCTTGGTGAGAGCATTGCCAAGATCAATGGAGTCGTTACCTTTTATGGTAATTTCTCAGTCACCCCACGTGGTAAAAGAACTATAGGTGTTTGTCTTGGAACTGCCTGCTATGTCAGAGGGTCTAAAAACATTATGGACACCATGGAAGATGATTTAAAAATCAAGTCGGGTGAAACGACTAAAGATGGAGAAATCACATTGGCTGCAACGCGCTGCATTGGTGCATGCGGGCTCGCTCCTGTTTTTTCTGTTGGAGATCATATTTACGGCAATTCAAGCGTCTCTAAGGCAAAACAAGTATTAAAAGAGATTAGAGAAGCTGCTGAACTTAAGGTGAAAACAGATGAAGCTCAGTGAAATCATTAAAAAATACGATTTTAAGGTGTACACACCTGAAATACTCACCGAAATGGACATTAATTATGCTTTTTGTTCCGATTTAATGAGTGATGCATTGATCATCTTGAATTCTGTAACAGATGAAAGAATACTTACTCAAAGTATGCTCATTACAGGATTAACAACAAACCAATCTATTCGTACAGCAGAAATGCTAGACGTCAATGTCGTCTTGCTAGTTAGAGGAAAAATTCCTTCACTTAAGGTCGTAGATCTTGCAATTGAGTCAAAAATCCTATTGCTTGCTACTGAACAAACGATGTTCAATATGAGCGGAATGCTCTATAGAGATGGAATTAAAGGTATCTATTACAATCAACAATGGTAGCTAAAGAATATCAAATCATCGCTAAAAACTATGAGCTTGCAGGTAGAGCATCTAGCGATATTAAAAGAACATTAAAAAGTACCGATATCGATAGGAATCTTATGAAGCGTGTTTGTTCTGCTTCATATGAAGCTGAAATCAATGTCGTTATCCATTCATTTGGTGGTTTTGCTACATTTCAAATGGATGAAACTAAAATTGTACTTAATTTTATTGATGACGGTCCAGGGATTTCTAACATCGAACTTGCAATGACAGAAGGTTTTTCTACTGCAACAGAACTAGACCATTCGAATGGCTTTGGTGCTGGGATGGGACTTCCTAATATTAAACGCATTGCAGATGAAATGGATCTAAGATCAGATATATATGGCACACATTTAAAGATTACCTTTTATATTGGAGGTGTATCTCATGACGGTCAGTGATATCCTTAGTAGTTCCTATTTACTTTTAACCAATCAAAACACACTTTCAAACACTTTTGAAGGCATCTATCAAACAGATCTTTTAAGTGCTGCTATAAAAAGTGCTAAGCCTAACCAAGGATTAGTCACTTTGATATCACACGTGAATACAGTCGCTTTGGCAATGATGATTGACCTTTCGTTAATCATCATTGCTGAAAATAGATTAATCTCTAAAGAAATGATTGATAAGGCCAACGAAGAAGGTATTTGTATTCTACAAACTGCTTTGAAATCATTTGAAGTTGTCATTGATTTATATCAAAGAGGTTTTCTATGATTTATTATTATGACTTGCACATACATTCAGTATTATCACCAGATGCAGATGTCTTAATGACACCTAATAATATATTAAATATGGCCAATCTTAAAGGCTTAAACATTATTTCAGTTACCGATCACAATTCACTGAAGCAATTACCTGTATTATATGAAATATCGAAAAGCTATGATATGCTTTTCATTCCAGGAGTAGAAATTACCGTTGAGGAAGGCTTTCACGTTCTATGCTATTTCAAGCATATTGAAGATGCCCTTACCTTTGATGCACTTATAGAAACATGTAATCATAAACAAAGATATGATGAAAAGACTTTAGGACGTTCAGAAATCACTGACATCTATGATGATGTCATTGAAATCTATCCCTATGATTTAACTCTTTCTCTAAATCTTTCTTTGAAGCAATTGATTTTAATTCTAAAGGATTATGATCATATCTTGGTTTATGCACATGTGGATCGAAAAAAACATAGCGGGATAGAGTTTATTCATGAAATTCCTCTCGATGCTATCGAAGTCACCAAGCATGCATCAAAAGATTTCTACCTAAAAAACAACATTCAAAACAAAATTATTCTACATAGTTCGGATGCACATCAAATTATAGATATATTAGAAAAAGAAGAAATAAATCAAATTGAACTCGAAAGCTTAACGATTGAAGCTTTCTTTAGGTACTTTCATCATGGATGATTTAGCGACTTATTTACTAGATATCATCCAAAACTCAATTGAAGCAAAAGCATCTGTTATCG
>JAUSOA010000147.1 GCA_030656435.1 Acholeplasmataceae bacterium
GATAATGTCTGGTGCATCGTTTCCATCAAAACCCAAATGGATAATGTCTGGTGCATCGTTTCCGTCAAATCCTAAATGGATGATATCTGGAGCGTCGTTTCCGTCAAATCCTAAATGGATGATATCTGGAGCGTCGTTTCCATCAAAACCTAGGATTATATTTGAAGATGAATTCATCTCAATTTGTTCAAAACCGATCTTGGCAAATAAAATTACTACAAAAATTAATGCGACAGTTACTAATTTTCTCATGGCTAATGCCTCCCTTTTACCTAATTGTATTATCAATTAGGGTAAATGAACAGGGCGTATATGTCCTATTCGTACAAAAAATCTGGGAAAAAGAGGTGAAATTATGAAATCTGAAGAACTTTGTAGCTATTTAGAGCGAATTCGCTCTGCTAGAAACATTTCTCAAGAAATTTTCACAAATGGAATCGTGTCACTTAGACAATACCGAAGATATCTTAACGGTGAATCCGATATCCCTTTTCAAGTTGTCGATAAACTGTCAGAAAAACTAGGAATTCAGACTATAAATCTACTCAGTGAAATTGAAGCTACGAGATATGAAGAAACCAAAAAAGTAGACAAATTTTACAACGCAGTTGTTAATTACTCAAAAAACGATGTTCTCAACTTGATTTCGTACTTTGAGAACTTACCTTTCATTGACCCTGAAAACAAATTATTGTACCTACATGGGGTTTCGTTGCACATGCTTTTGACCAACCAAGTTACACGGGGTGAAACCGTTCAAAAAAACAAAGAGTTGATAAACTATCCACTGATATTTAAAAAGTCAATTATCACACTGAATGAAATGGTAATTTTGAGTTCAATTTTGGACTATTCTGAGGACCCAGTTGATGCTGAAGAAATATCAACTCGTTTAAAGGCATATTTGCAAAATCGATCATTTGTTTTAGGTACCGGACATGAACCAATATTTAACCTTGTTTTGTTTAGATTGGCAAGGTATTCTGGCAAGAATAATTTGTTTGATGATGTTATAAGTTATTGTAACATGGGAATCGAAAGAAACCATTCACAAAAGTTCTATTATCTCTTGGATTATTTCTACTACTATAGTTCTTTAGCCTACTACCAATTAGGAGACATGGTTAATTATGAAATTATGCTTGTGAAATGTTTTAATATACTACACACCGAAGGTAATGAAAAAAAGATAGAAAAATTCGCATTAATGATCTATGAGGATTTCAATATTATTTTCAACGATTTTGTTGTTAATTATTACCAAAAACACAATCAAGAATAACGAAAGAGCTTCCATAAAAATGCTCTTTTATTTTTACCTTATGGTCGTTGCTATGCTATAATAAATTGAGGAGTTGATTACATGGAAACCTGCAAAATATATCTAAAACCTAAAGAAGAAATTCGAATTATTCAGGGTCATCCTTGGGTATATAATAACGAAATAGAACGCATAGAGGGCACAATAAAAAGCGGTGAAATTGCCTATGTTTATAGCTACAAAAACGCCTTTATTGGTAAGGGGTTTTTGAATACTTCTTCTAAGATTTTTGTTCGTATATTAACTAGAGAAGAAAACGAGGAAATTAATGAGCAATTCTTCTTTGAAATCATCAAAAAAGCGAATCAATCTAGACTTGATTTAGGCTACAAAAATAGCTATCGTGTGCTTTTTGGTGAAGCTGATGGCATACCTGGATTTATCGTAGATAAGTATGATGACTACCTTTCTATCCAAGTTTTATCGCTTGGAATCGATTTAAGAAAAGAAATGTTTATTCGAATTCTTGTCTCTATTTTTAACCCAAAGGGCATTTATGAACGCAGCGATGTTTCAGTTCGAAAAAAGGAAGGTCTTGAACTTTTTAAGGGTGTAGTTTACGGAAAAGTACCCGATATGATCACCATCAAAGAAAATGATTTACTCATGGAAATTGACTTAATAAACGGTCAAAAAACTGGTTCATTTTTAGATCAGCAAGACAATCATAATGCTTTAAAGCCCTATGTAAAAAACAAAACTGTTCTAGATTGTTTTTCACATATTGGAGGCTTTGGACTCCATGCAGCCTACCACCAAGCCAAGGAAGTTACTTGTCTAGATATATCTGAACATGCAGTTTCGCAAATAGAAAAAAATGCGAAATTAAACAACTTTGATAACGTAAAGGCAGTCAAATCCGATGTCTTTGATGCGCTTCGAAATTATCAAAATTTAAACCAAAAATTTGATGTGGTTATCCTTGATCCACCTGCTTTTGCCAAGAAGGCTGAGGATTTAAAAAAAGCTTATCAAGGCTACAAAGATATTAACCTTCAAGCCTTAAAAATTATCAATCCAAATGGATATTTAATGAGTTGTTCCTGCTCACACTATATGTCACCATCGTTATTTTTAGAAATGCTAATCGATGCTTCAAGTGATGCGAAACGGATTACTCAAATGGTTGAATTTAGAATCCAAGGAAAGGACCATCCTGCTTTATTAGGTTCAGATGAGTCACTTTA
>JAUSOA010000151.1 GCA_030656435.1 Acholeplasmataceae bacterium
TTGATGGGTTGATCCATCCTCACCAACGATACCTGCGCGGTCAATTCCAAATACAACATGATGATTGGATCTAGCAATATCATTTAAGATTTGATCAAATGCTCTTTGAGCGAAAGTTGCATACAGTGGAAGAAATACAGGAACACCTTGATGTGCCATTGAAGCAGCCATGGTTGCTGCATGTTCTTCTGCGATACCAACATCAATATACCGGTCATTAAATTGAGCTGCAAAGTTAGAAAATTGCGCTCCAACCTCCATCGCTGGCATAATTACAAATGTCTTGATATGCTTTTGAAGTTCTACCATATTGAGACAGATGAGTTCACTCCATGAAATACCATATTTCTTTCCATTTGATGGTTTAGATACACCATGGAAGGTTCCAATTTTATCATTTTCTGCTTCGATATGTCCCTTACCCTTTTCGGTAATAATATGAAGCACGACTGATTTCTTAATCTTTTGAATACGCTTTAAACTATAAATTAACCCCTTGATATCATGACCATCTATAGGTCCGATATACATATACCCTAAGTCTTCAAATATATTTTGTCTCTGCAAAAATCCTCTTAATCCTCTTTTAATTCTGCCTAAAAATCTGACGATAAATCCAGGGAGTATCGTTGCCCAAACTCGCTTCCATTTAATCACGATTTTCATAGAACGGAACTTTGTTAATGCCTTAGAAAAGGATCCAACACTCTTCGAGATACTCATCTCATTATCGTTAAGGATAACAATACCTCTTTTATTGGCGTCACTGCCTAAAAGATTGAGTGCCTCAAAGGCCATTCCATTCGTGATGGATGCATCACCAATCACTGCAATTCCTTCCCCCAATTCACTTTTGACATGCTTTGCATATAATACGCCTAATAAAGCGGATAATGCAGTTCCAGCATGACCAGATTCCCATTGATCATGAATCGATTCCTTATAGTTAATGTATCCTGATAAGCCACTCGTATGTCTTAAGGTGTCGAATTCATTGATTCTTCCTGTTAATATCTTGTGTGTATAGGCTTGATGACCTACATCATAAATGATGACATCATCTGGACTATTAAAAACGTAGTGAAGTGCAATAATTAATTCTACGGTACCAAGGTTTGAGCTTAAATGACCACCAGTCTTGGTGATTGAATCAATTAGAAACAAGCGGATGTCGTCCGCTAGTTTTCTTAATTCCTTTGGATTCAATTTTTTTAGAAAGCTAGGATCCTTGATGTCGTATAAATTCATTATGCTTTAATTTCCTTTACGATTAATTTTTCTGCTTCTTCAAGCATTTGATAACATGCCTTGGATAGCTCTAAGCCAAGCTGATACTTTTTAACTGCTTCATCCAGTGGAATATCCTTGTTTTCTAAATCCTTAACAACACCCTCTAATTCCTTAAGTAAAACTTCAAATGATTTTTTGTCCATATTATTTTTCACCTTTTTCTGTAACTTTCGCTCCAACAGAGCCATCTTTAAATCTAATATTTAACTGATCGTTTACTTGAATATCTTTGATTGAGGTAATTACAAAATCTCCTTTAGAGACAACTGCAAATCCCTTATCCATCATCATTAACGGATTTAATGCACCAAGTGCAGTTCTAAGTATTTCAAACTTATGGAGCTTTATATCCTGAATAGATTCGATATTTCTTTTTAGTCTTAGGTCTAAGTTTTCTCTTCGTTCTATGTAGCTTTTAATTTTATCTAGTGGACTCTTCATCATGTGATTTAATGAATCAATCCTATACCTTTTATTTTCAAGCTGATAAAAATAATTTTTCTCTAGGTCTATCATTTTTTTTGATAAATCGATTTTAAGCTGGTCTAACTTCATCTCAGGTGATAATCTTTCAAGTCTTTGATCTAAATAGATGAGCTCTGTTTTTCTTTGTCCGAAATATTGAGCAGTCTTATAGACGATTTGATCTAAATACTCATCAATTTTCTCCTTAATGTCGATAACATTTGGAGTTGCAAGCTCCGCTGCTGCAGTAGGAGTTGGTGCTCTTAAATCAGAAACGAAGTCAGAGATTGTAAAATCAGTTTCGTGACCAATTGCGGTAATGATTGGAATTCTTGAATCATAGATTGCTTGAATAACAGGCATTTCATTAAAGCTCCAAAGATCTTCAATCGAGCCACCGCCACGTCCAACAATTAATACATCCACTTCATTTTTGATATTGGCGAGTAGTATTTGACTCCGAATGCTTTCAGCACTACCAGGTCCTTGAACAAGTGCTGGATAAAGATGAATTTCAGTGAGTAAATACCTTCTAGAAACTGTATTCTTTATATCTTCAATCACAGCACCAGTTGGTGAAGTGATGACACCGATAATTTTTGGAAACTTTGGAATTGGCTTTTTATGTTCAATCTTAAAATAACCCTTTTCCTCTAAATCTTTTTTTAACTGTTCATATTTTAAATAGAGTTCTCCAATACCGTCAAGCTTTAAGGTAGAAACTTGAATGGAATAGGTACCACTAGGCTCATAGAGACTAATTCGACCACTGACAAGCACGTGATCGCCTTCCTTGGGTGTAAATCCGATTTTTTCAGCATCTCTAGAAAACATGATTGCTGATATTTGTGCACCCTCATCCTTTAATGTGAAATAAAAGTGTCCTCTTGAATGCTTTTTGAAGTTAGAGATTTCGCCCTTTAATAAAATCGAAAAAAGGTGTTTGTCACCTTCAAGCTTTGCCTTGATATATTTAGTTAAGGCGCTTACCGATAGATATTGTTCCAAAGAGATCATCCCTTAATGGTTTTTGCGATATTGTCTAATACCTTATTTGTAAATTTATGTTGCTTTTCATCATCTAAATTGCTGTAAACCTTGGTGAGTTCTACTGCTTCATCGATTACGATTTGCTTAGCTAGATCTGTTTTTATTAGCTCATAGACTGCGAGTCTAATGATTGCTCTATCTAAGAAAGCGAGTCTATAGAGACTATACTCAAAAAGATGAGATTCAATAATTGCATCGATTTCTTTTACCATTTCAATGATCTGGTGATAGATATCATCAGTTCCCTCAATTTCAAAATAAGGAATGAAAGGAAGGGAATCACTCATATATAGGTCATACTGATAAAGTTGATTCATCAGTTCAATTCTTTGTTCATGTTTTTCTTGATTCGTCATATAGTTACCTCATTAGATATTGTATCATATATCACCTTAATTTTATACCATTACAATTCAAAAAAAGCTATCTTTTCAGATAGCCTTTTGAATTTATTTTTTTATTAGCGACCTAGCCAACCACCATCAACTGCGAGAGTAAACCCGTTGATGTAATTTGCATTATCACTTGCTAAAAACACTGCTGCACCAGCGACATCAGAGGGTTTTCCCCAACGTCCTGCAGGAATACGCTCTAAGATTTCACCAGCACGCTTCTCATCGTCACGAAGTGCTGCTGTATTATTGGTTACCATATAGCCTGGAGCGATTGCATTACAGTTAATTCCATATTTCGCCCATTCGTTTGCCATGGTCATGGTAATTCCTTTGACACCAGATTTTGAAGCGGTATAGGATGGTACTCGAATACCTCCTTGATAGGATAACATCGAAGCGATACTAATAATCTTTCCGCCATTTCCTTGCTTCACAAATTGGTTTGCTACTGCTTGTGAGAAGAAAAACACTGTTTTTACGTTAATATTCATGACATCATCCCAGTTTTGTTCACTAAAATCCAGTGAATCTTCTCTTCTAATGATGCCTGCATTATTAATTAATATATCGACCTTACCAAAATGATCCACTGCTTTTTTAACTAATTCTTCTAAGCCAGCTTTATTGATGGTAATTAGATTTGCTTTAATGCTTAAATATTTTCTTCCTAGGCCTTGAACAAGATTTGCTGTTTCAGGTGAATCGACATAGTCAATCCCTACAATATCTGCGCCAGCCTCAGCAAGTCCAATACACATCCCTTGACCTAAGCCAGTTGATGATCCCGTAACAATTGCTACTTTATCTTTTAAGCTAAATTTTTCTAATATTGACATGTTCTTCCCTCTTTTTCTATTTCAATTCTGACATTTTAACGAAATCCATATCATCAAATGTCTTATTTTCTCCACACATACCCCATATAAAGGTATAATCAGAGGTTCCAACACCGGTATGAATCGACCAGCTTGGTGAAATCACTGCTTGTTCATTGGCGACGACCAAATGTCTTGTTTCATCCTTTTCACCCATAAAATGGAAGACTCTAGTATCAGTTTCCATATTGAAATAGAAATAGACTTCCATCCGTCTTTCATGCGTATGACATGGCATCGTATTCCATGCTGAGCCTTCACTCAAGATTGTCATGCCCATGACGAGCTGACAGGATTCACATACTGCAGGGTGAACATATTGGTAAATCGTTCTTTCATTCAAGGTTTTTGGTGCACCCCATTTGTTTGGATTTGCATTTTTAAACGGAATATGAACGGTAGGGTAATTTTTGTGTGCTGGAGCACTATTGATATAAAACTTTGCAGGATTTTTTTTATCGATAGAACCAAAAACAACTTGTTTGATGCCACTTCCAATATAGATTCCATCGCGCTCAGCCATTTCATATCTTTTTCCATCAAGGATTAAATAGCCCTTGCCACCAATATTAATTGCACCTAACTCTCTTCTTTCTAAGAAGAAATCGGTGCCTAAATCTTTGGTTACAGGTAGACTTAATTCAAAATCAACAGGCATAACACCTCCTGCGATAATTCTGTCATGGTGTGAATAGGTAAACTCTATTTCATCTTTAGCAAATACTTTTTCGATTAAGTATCTTTGTCTGAGTGTGTTTGTATCGTAATTCTTAGAATCTTGAGGGTGATTATTATATCTAATATCTAGTTTCAAGAATCTCACTTCCCTTCTAATAATTTTTTGATATATGAAAAACTTGTTTCTATATCATCACCTGTTACACCTTCAAATATTAAATGTGCATCAGGTTTTACTTCCTTAATTCTTTTAATGATGGTAGGATAATCCATTAAACCTTGACCTAAACCAACTTGAACAAGTTGATTATTTAAAACCTTAAAATCCTTTAGATGAAAGATGACAATCTCATCTGCTAAAATCGATAATGCTTCTTCAAATATTTCCATTCTTCTTTCATAATTACCAATATGTAGAAAATTGTATAAGTCTATGGTGACCTTCAGATTTGGACTATTGACTTGATCCAGTATTTCTCTTATTCTTTTTGGTGAATATGCAACATGTGCATATGCTCCTTCAATTGCTATATAGCTATTCTTCTTTTCAGCAACTAAGACTAAATCCTTAATTACTTCAATCACGTCATCCAAAGCCTTTTGTTCGTGATTTTCCTCTACATAGCCCCATGGACTACCCATGAGTGAGCCTGTCTCTGTCCCAACGTACTTAGCATTCAACGAAAAGGCGATTTCTAGATGTTTTTTAAAATAATCGATACCTTGAGTCACTTCTCTTGGATCAGGATGCACTGGATTGAAATAAGCACCAAGCATCATAATCATTGGAGTCGTAAAATGCTTTTTGATTAAATTTAGATCATTGAAATCAAGTTCTGTATCAAATGCCTTCTTAAAGACCAACTGAACACCATCAAACCCATAATCAACTACCTTTTCGGATAAAGCTTGAGCGCTCATCTTTCCGATATCATGGGCACGTATGCCAACCCTATTCATTGAAATTTCCGAGATATCCTAATCTTCTAGAAATTCTTTCAGCAATTTGTACAAATTCTTTGGCAATCACATCACGTCGTGTCCCATCTGTTGCAAGATCTGCAGCGACTAAAACACCGACGATTCGATTTTCAAAGTTCCATACAGGAGCTGCTAAAGTGCAAATATGTGATGAATCTTCTAGACTTGAATAGACATATCGATCCTTTTTAATTTGATCTGTATTGGCAATTCCATTGTTGGTAATATTTTTATCGAAGACTGCGTATGCTTGTCCAATTGGACTATTTTCGAAATCTCTAGAGACACTGCCAATTTCTTGTGGTGTCACGATTTTTGAGTTTGCTGGTTGATGTTTAAACACATAAACAATTTTATCGTTAATTCGCTTTGTAATAAATACAGTTCTTCCGTATTTATCTCCAAAATCCTTAAGCTCAAATTGTGCAGCTTCGATTAAATTCGAATTCTTCGTATAAACTGATCCTATAGCAAACATCTTAGAACCAATAACGTAATTCTTTAGTCTTGGATCCTTATAATAAATTGCATCTGCACGATATAATGTTTGTAAAAAGTCGTAGACAGTTGCTTTTGGAATTTCCAGCATTCTATATATCTGACCTAAAGTTAATCCCTCATCGTGCTTTGCGATTAGTTCTAGGATTTGAAGTATTCTTGATACTGATCTATTATCTTTCATCG
>JAUSOA010000157.1 GCA_030656435.1 Acholeplasmataceae bacterium
ATGTTTCTTCACTCCTTACACTGACAAGAAACATCTATAGTATATGCTTATATTCAAAAAATGAAACCCTTTCTAGTTCATAGTGTTGTCATAGTAACTTTTAGATTGAATACCTCAAAGGAAAGTTACTTTGTCAATTAAAGGTCTTTTTTTCTTAAATTTATAGCGTTTTTTCATAATTTGTGGTATAGTTATTAAGGTTTAAAAAGAATTGAGGAAAAAGATGAATATTTTATTTAATGATTTAGAGATTTTACAAGAAACAAAAACTGCAATTGAGGCATTAGGATTGGTTGAAACCACGTCGATACAACACCACGCAATCCCAAAAATGCTAGAGAAAAGGGATTTAATTGGCCAGGCACAGACAGGTACAGGAAAGACATTCGCTTTCGCAATACCCATCCTAGAACAAATTGACACTGATAATAAAAACATTCAAGCATTAGTCATTTGTCCTACAAGAGAACTAACGCTACAAGTATATAAGGAATTTCTAAAGCTAATTAAATTTAACAAGGGTGTTAAGATTACATCTATTTATGGTGGAGAATCTTACAACAAACAATTTAAGGCACTTGCCGAGCATCCACAAATTGTGGTTGCAACTCCGGGTCGCGCAATCGACCATTTAGAAAGAGGGACTTTGAACTTTTCAAGTTTAAAGGTTTTAGTTATGGATGAAGCAGATGAAATGCTGAAAATGGGTTTCCAAGAGGATTTAGAGAAACTTCTTAAGGACACTCCATCGACAAGACAAACTGCATTATTCTCAGCAACTATACCTCCATTTATTAAGAAGGTAGCTGAAAAATACCAGAAAAATCCTGAAATTATTAGAATTGAAACACCTACAGTGACTGTATCTAAAATTGATCAATTCTATTACAATGTCAGAAAATCTGATAGAGATCAATTACTAGTAAGAATCTTAGATTACTATGAGCCAGTTTCAGCGATTATCTTCGCGAATACTAAGGCAGATGTTGATAATTTATCTGCATTTTTGCAGAAGAATAATTATGAAGCAGATGCACTTCATGGTGATTTAAAACAAAGTCAAAGAGACTATGTCATGGGTCGTTTTAGATCAAAGAGACTTAAATATTTAATTGCTACTGACGTGGCAGCAAGAGGTCTTGATATATCACATGTCGATATGATTATTAACTATGAGATTCCATTCGAAGATGAACTTTATGTTCATAGAATCGGTCGTACTGGAAGAGCAGGAAAAGCTGGTGTTTCTATCTCGCTTGTATACCCAAGCATGAGAGGAAAACTTCAGATGATTGAACGTTATATCAAGGCGAAGTTAACTGAAAAAGAAATTCCAACTGAAGAAGAAATCAACCAAAGAAGAGAACAAAGAAATTACGCACAAATCATGGACATCGTTGTCAAAAATGAAGTGAATTATGACGAAGTCATTGAAAAGCTTCATGAAGATGGATTTGAGGATCAAGATATTATATCTGCACTTCTATCCAAGGTTATGGTTGAGAAAAAGACTTATGACTTACTTGAAGCTCCAGCTAAAAAGAGAAGTGATGCCTATCAATCTGACTCTAGAGGATCCAGAGATTCTCGCGGTGGTAGAGGCGATTCTAGATCAAGAGGACCTAGAGACTCAAGAGATTCTAGGGATTCAAGAGATTCTAGAGGACCAAAATCAGGTGAATCTAGAGACTCACGTCCGCCAAGATCTAATGATTCTTCTGAACCAAGACCTAGAGGAGTAGAGGGTCCATTCAAAAATGCAATGATCAATTTAGGTAAGCAAGATGGTCTTCGACCAGTAGCACTTCTTGACTATTTGAAGAAAAATGCAGACCTTTATCCAAAGAATATTGGTGACATAACAATCTATCCACAGGAAACTGAATTTCAAATTCATCCTGCAGCAATCAAGCGTTTGGATGAAGTAAATAACAAGCTCTTCAACGGTAAGAAGATAAAGATTACCATTTTAGGCAATAAATAAGCGAAAAAAATAGAAAATATGTCTAATTCATGTTACAATTGATATGAAATTCATATTTTTTTATTTTATTAAAATAAAGGAGGATCAGATGGCACATCTGTTTGAAACAATTCACAGCAATTTTTTTAGTGTGCTTTCCTCCCCTAACAAAAAGACATACATCGATTGTATTTTTATTATTTATCATGCTATTGATACGATAGAAGATGCTTTTCAGGGGGATAGAGAATATATCGTTCAAAGGCTCATTGATTATTTCGATGAAGAACCAGGAGACGAGTTCCTCGATATTGAAGATGATGAACCTGCGAGAACTTCAAGACAAAAGGCTATTCATGTCATCAATGTGTTAAAAAAGAATGGTTGGCTTGGTGAAGAAGAACTAGGCGATTACAAAACATCACTCAATTTATTTGATTATTCGATACAAATTATAGATATTTTAGAAGGTATACAAGAGAATCGCCAAAGCGAATATACGGGTGAAATATTCACCGTGTATTCTCTTTTGTCTTCATTTGCAATGGATGAAGGAATTGGCGTTTTAGAGCAAGCATATCAAAAAACAAATGATATTTTAAGAAAATTAAAGTCGCTAAAAGCAAATATTTACAGATATTATTACGACATTACAAAAAAGCAATCCAAGCATGATTTAAAGCATTTATTAGAAAAACTCTTGGTTGAATATAAGCAAAATTTCTTCGATTCAGCGTATTACAATTTAAAAACTACAGATAGTCTACCGCGGTATAAAAGATCTATTTTAGAGTCAATCAATAGAATTCAAAACAATGAAGAAACGATGGAAAAGCTTGCAGCGATGGTCATGAAGGTCAAACGCATTGAAGACTATAATGAAGCATTCCATTATGTTGAAGATAAACTGAGATATATAACCGATAGCTTTACAGCATTAGAGCATTTGATTCTCGCGATTGATAGAAAAAATGAGCAATATATTACTGCAGCAGCATCGAAGATTTTATTTTTCACCAATCAATCGGATGACATTGAAGGTATTTTCAATAGGCTATTTAGAGTCATTATGGCAAATAAGGTTGAAGACTATTCAAGAATGTTCAATTTGACTCAAGCAAGGAATTTGGATACCCAATCCCTATATAATCAAAGAAGAGCAAGAATCGAGCCTGTTTCAGAGGAAATATATTTTGAAGACGACATGATCTCTGATGAATATAGACAAGAAAAGATTAAGGCACTACTCAAAAATAATATATATGGCAAAAAAGAGATTGACGAGCATGTTAGATATTTGTTAAGCGGTGAAAAATCTGTAGAGGCTGCCAACATCAACCTTGAAACACAAGAGGATTTCATTAAGCTAATCTTAATTTTCTTGTATTCTAAATCTGTGGGTATGCACTACGATATCGAGCTTTTGAGCAAGGACTGTAAGAATAATGATATAACCTTTAGAAACTTTAAAATCAAAGAGGTGAGACGATGAACAAGACACAAGCACTCAAAGCTTTTAGTGATGAATATTCAGTAATGAAGGAAGGCGAAAAGTCAATCTTCTCAAGAATCGTTAATAAGCTATATCAAGTGAACTTTATCACGAAAAGAAAGCCTGGAGATACCAATGATTACCGATTTATACTCGCCTTTAAGGAAGCATTTGAAGCTTTTTTTGTGATTTCAGATTTTACACTCAACATTCATAGAGAAGATGAAGTCGTTTATATTAAAAATGACAATCTTTTCAACCATTTACGTTTAAGAAAGACTGAAAGTGTGTTACTTCTAGTCATCAGAATTATTTATCAGCGCAAAAAGGATTTTGTGACCTTAGATGAGAATGTTGAAATATTCTTAAATGAAATCCATGAAGAACTGACTCGTATTGGCTATTTAGATCACAAAAGAATTACAAAGGATAAGCTAAAGCCTGCACTCATTTTCCTAAGAAATTATAATATTATAGATTATATCGATAAAGGCCTGCATGACGATGCAAGAATTAAGATTTACCCAACGATTTTATACGTTACAAATTTAGATTCCATCAAGGAAATCGTACAAAAGCTTGAAGGATATATGGAGGGGGGAGCTGAAGACAATGAAGAAACTGACGAAGATTAAACTCATCAACTGGCACTTGTTTTCCAACCAAACCATTGAAATCAAAGACAATGCATTGATTTCCGGTGAAAATGGATCTGGTAAGTCTACATTACTTGATGCGATGCAATATCTTTTTGTAGGCGGTAGAAGCGGATCAAAATTTAATATTGCAGCAACCGATGATGCTAAGCGTACCCTTGAGGGATATGTGAGAGGAAGAATTGGTGCTGAAAATAAAGAGTATTTAAGAAATGGCGATGTCATCGCTCATCTAGCATTAGAATTTTATGACGAACAAAGCAAAAAATACTCAGTCATAGGAGCTATTTTAGATCTACCAAAACTATCTCAGTTGAAGGAAAGATTCTATCTTTTAGATAACGTATCTATTCATGATGGGTTATTTCTAGAAAAGAAATATCCAAGAGATTTTAAGAGTATGAAGGCTTATTTAAAAAGCATTGATATCGAGCTTCAACCCTTTGAATCCCAAAAGAAATACCGAGATGCTCTTGCAAGATTCTTTGGTATGGATGCTACAAAATATGCGAAAATACTTCCAAAAGCTCTTGCATTTCGATCGATTGACCTTCAAGCATTCGTTTTTGAATTTCTTTTAGACGATGATCCAATCGATATCCAATCCTTAAAAAATAACGTTGCTCAGCTTAAAAAAGTAGAAGCACAAATCAAAAAAGATAAAGAAAAGTTAGAAAAGTTAGATTCAGTTATCAAGCTTGGTGAAGAAATCACCTTAAATAAAGAACAAAAGGATATCAATCAATTAATTGACCAATTAAACTGGGTTGAAAAAAGAGAATCCTTTATTAAAGAAAACGAACTTAAGCTCACTCAAATCGAGAAAAAACTCGATTATTTAAGAGATGCTAAAGGCCAAATAGACGATCAGATTGAAGAAGCGGATACTGCAATTCTTAATCTTGAACGTGCAAAAAATGATTCTGATTTATCAAGAACATTGACACAGTATCAAGATTCGCTTCACAAGAAGGCAAATGAATACGAATCCCAAAAGGAAGCACTCTCTCAAGTTAAGGATATGCTTTTGAAGGAATTCAATGTAATTAAAGAACTAATCAATTTCCTTCCAAATCAAGCAATGAAGGCATTTGTTTCCTATTTTCAGTCTAATGAAGATAGCCTATCAGCAACTGATTTATCAGAAAACCTATCGAATTTAAATACTGAAGTTCAATCCTATACACAGGCATATTATGCTGAAAAGGACAGAACTGAAGCAGATAAAAGAGAGCTCTCTGAGCAAATTCGAATCTCTCAAACTCGACTAAACCAATTGAAGCGTCATGTTAAGACTTATCCATTTTATGTAGAAAACCTAATCAATGCATTGAATGAAGGCTTATCAGCACACTATAAAAAAGAAGTTAGAGTTAGACCTTTATGCGAACTCATTGAAGTCTCTGATGAAAGATGGAGAAATGCTTTAGAGGGTTTCTTAAATACACAGCGCTTTGATATCATTGTTGATCCGAGCTATTTTAATGACGCTCTTGATATTTATGATCAAGTTAAGGTCGAACAAAAAATATATGGTGTTGGCTTAGTCAATACTCAAAAGCTAACAGCCTATGAACAACTGACTCCAGGGACTTTAGCAGATAAGGTTTCTAGTGATCACACCTATGCAAGATATTATGTGAACATGCTACTAAACAATACATTTTGTGTAGAAAACGTTCATGACCTAAAAAACTATAACAGATCCATCACACCAACATGTATGACCTACAGCAATCACACAGCTCGCCAAATTAACCCTAGAACCTACGAGGTTCCCTTTATAGGTCAGCAAGCGACTACCATGCAAATGAGTATGGAAGAGAGAAATCTAAGCGCTCTAGAAGCGAAAATGAATAAGATTTATGATCTATCTGATAAAAATGATAAAATCATGAGACTTTTATCACAGAGTAAGAGTAATCAGCTGATTCACCAGGGTCATATCAGATATTTTGATTTGATTAAGCAAACTAGAAGAGAATATACTCAAATCGAAGAACAAATTTTATCACTTGGAAAAGATAAGAATCTTG
>JAUSOA010000159.1 GCA_030656435.1 Acholeplasmataceae bacterium
ATCAATCTTGTTGATTCAAGAACTTCATATGCCAATAAATCGTACCAATGGGATGGCAGACAACTTTCAAATTATTTATCGTACTGCAATTCAATGTCTTTTAAATACAATGATCAAGGCATGAGAACACAAAAATTTCAAGGTACATGTAGTGGATCTATAACCACAAATTATACTTTAGATGAAGATAGAGTCTTAGTTGAAAGCAGAAGCAATGGTATCATTCTCTATTTTACGTATGACGTAGATGGCACTCTTCTCAGTATGAACTATAATGGAACTGAATATTTCTATATCACAAACATGCAAGGCGATATCATAGAATTAGTTGATATCAATGGCACTTCAGTGGTAAAATACAAATATGATGCATGGGGAAATATCATCAGTCAAACAGGGGGGAGTCTAGCAGACATTAATCCATATCGCTATCGAGGATATCGGTATGATGTTGAGACTGGATTGTATTATTTACATTCTAGATATTATGATCCTAGTATAGGTAGATTTATTAGTGCTGATGGGTTGATTGGTGAAAAGGGGAATATATTATCACACAATATGTATTCATATGCGAATAATAATCCAGTGATGATGATTGATCCTAATGGAACATTCGCTCTTACAATCACACTTGGAGGTGCGTTATTAATTACTACAGCACTTTTGCTAGTAATTGCAGTTAATTACATGACAGATTCAGGTTTGCTATCAAACTCAAATGGTATAATGGAGGACCTTCAAAACATTTCGCAAAAACTTGAGGAAGAGAAAAATAAGTTAATAGTTATACTATCAACATTAGTAATCAGCAATTTGAGTTCACTAGGCAAACATGATTTGCATCACATAGTTGCAAGAAAAGACCCAAGGGCATATTTTTCAAGATTAATGCTTAATAGAGCTGGAATTGATGAAAATACGGATATTCGTAATTTGGCCAGAGTAAGTAGACCCATGCATTGGGTAATGCACACAAATGCTTATCATGCATCAGTAACAGTGATTTTATGGGTAGGGTATTCTATAAATGGAGAACAAGGAGTTATAGATGCTTTGAAAATAACTAAGGATGTAATACAAGGAGCGAGTGGGGCAATTGGATAAAAATATGTTGACACAAGTTAATGAAAACTTAGAGTTGCTAAATGAGATTAGAAAGAATTATGATTGTGATTTTACATCACAGTATAATGAATTTGTGAATAGAACAACACGCAATGAATATAGTAAAGGTGGAGTAAACAATACATTTGGTTATTACTCCTTTGATCTTTTTGATGAATTGATTATCACCAACTATCGCAAAGGTAAAATATATAATCACGAGATTAGTGGATTTGATTATAAGTATTCATTTCAAGAGAGCAAGCTGATTATGATAGAACAGTTCGATAATGCAGTGAGAGTAAACTCATACTTTTTGCATCATCTTAAATCAAAAAAATATATAATAGGTTATCTTTCAATGAATTTAAGGACAAATAGCAAACCTTCTGTATTGATGCTATGCATTTATGATGATAAAGACCGATTAATGAAATTTTTATACGGTGGCATATCAGGAGATAGAATTAGTAATTATGAAGAAAGATTATATCAGTATTCTAAAACAGAGTTTATGATACAAGAGTATTCTTATCATTATTGGTCAGGAGTTAGTCATGTTAGAGATTTTACTTTTCCATTATCCGTACTCGATGATAAAGCAGAACAACAAGTAACAAAAAAAATATCGAATAAAATGATCAAGAGAGTATTGAAAGATAATTGGATTTCAATTATGCAATCTTGGAACATAAAAAGCGGATATGCAATATCAGTAATACTGCATAATCGAATGACTATTGAAATAGATTACGCAGAGGAAGACGAATCCAATCAAGCACCTTATTCTGAACAGAGATGGGATTATACGTATTGGAATCAAAACAGCAAATCATTATTGCAAAACGAATATGATAAAAAAGTTTTTGAAGCATGGCTTGAGCAGCATGAAGAAAGTAATTTGTCAAATCAATCATTGACTGAGAATACAAAGTTTTTAAGCATACTATCAAGCATAATTAAAGAATTAAAGGAAGAGTCGTTCATCAAAACATGTTTCAAAAAAGAAGTGCCAGTTATAGTGACTAATTTTGATCATGATGATTCAATACTTAAGTTGAACTTGAAACTTAACAATAGAAAACTCATTGAGGGTTATTCTAAATGGTTTGAACAGAATATAAAGAGTATTTGATTTTCTAATAATAGCATATAATTTGGTTTTGCTTTTGCTTCGGAACTTCTAAACATTCAACATTTCATCAGTCGTAGACTATTGGATTGATATAATAAAAGTTAATTATGGCAGCAAATGTAGAAGGGTTTGCAAACACAAACCCTTCATTTATAAATTATGAATTATTGCGGATTAACCTGGTCGATATTTTTAGAAAGAGTAAATCAATCTAATAGCAAAATATGTTTCTCACGTTTGAAAAGTCTTGTAAATGGGAACATAAAATGGCGAAAAATATGTTTCCCACGCACAATATTCTGCATTTTTGCGAGCAATGGCAGTAACTCAACGCAGCTTGTGTGTGGGAACATATTTGCTTAAAAGTGAATGAAAATGGACATTACTTATTGGACAAAAATAATTGAACTGATAAAATGCTTAGTTAAGCCATGATTCAGTAATTCGTAAAAAAATATGGGTGCGCTATACTGTAAAGGATATTTTGAACAGTCGCAATCAATAGTTGACCCTTTTTGAAGAAGAACCATCTAAATTGATGGTCTTTTTTATAGTATTATATAAGCGATATATTGGATATTAGAGAGACAACATATATTGGAGAAGCGTGTGGACGCTTTTTGTTACAGAAAACGATGTACTCAATATTTCTTTAACACTATTTCGACAATTATAATATCAAAAATATGGAGAACAATAATATAGACAATATGGCGAATTCGCGTATAAGAATAATTAAGGTGGCGATTATTATGTATTTACTTAGGCTATTTGAGACTTTCATTGTGAATAAATTTTCCTTCATAAGTGCAATTCAAATTGAAAATCTAAAATGGTGTCGCAAATCAACAACAGCGACTAGATGTGCAAATCACCACATAACTTAAAACAACCATTAAATACCTTCAACAAGTATCCTTTGGTTGTTTTTTAATGCACATACACACTTTCAAAGAATAACTTTCAAACTATATATTTTCATGTTCAAAGTATATCTGTTTTCGTGTATAATAAAAAATAGGAATACAAAATAAAAACTTAATCACATTAACAAAGAAAAACGAGGTTTATATGAAAAAAATCGTTATAGGATTCTTATTGTTTCTAGTGTTTTTTTTAGCTAGTGTTGGTATACAGTTTGCGATCAATATGGGAATTGATCCGCTACCAAGTAGACCAATAGAATCAATCAACTCAGGCGGTGGAGATCGCCTTCTTTACTATTATTATCTAGAAGATAAAGGAGAAGCACTTCCTGAAGGTATAATTCTAACCGATGAGTTCGTCAACAATGAACTCAAGGGAACATTTGATTATATCAACGGGCGATATGATGTTGCTGATTTTAGAGTCAATGCACTTATTCGTTTATATCTAAGCTATGGAGATATGATGCATCCAGATACTAAGGATGATATTAAAGAAGTACTCCTAAATTTCAAATATTGGATGGACCAAGGCGGAGAGGATTCCATGTGTTTTTGGTCAGAGAATCACCAAATCCTATTTGCTGTAGAGGAATACTTAGTTGGCCAAGAATTTCCTGATGAGATATTTACAGTTGATGGAAAAACCGGAGCAAAGCATATGGAAATGGCTGCAGGCCGTATTGAAGCGTGGATGTCTCAACGCTTCACCTATGGTTTTACAGAATGGTATTCCAATAACTATTATCCAGAAGATATTTCTCCAATGGCAAATTTTATCCAATTCTCAAATGACCCAGAAATGGTCAATCGAATGAAAATGATTATGGATCTCTTATGGTTTGATATGGCATCCCAAAGCTTTAAATATGAAGGACTAGATAGCAGTGGAGCACCAAGAACATATTATATTTTTAATTCAAGTAGTGGTAGAGCTTATTCTGATAATAGAATGAGTGATGACACTGGAAACCGTATGAGAAACTTTATCGACTTTGTTATGCAGCCAGAAGAAACGAAAGATTTTGAGAACAGTTGGTCAACATCATCCAATGGCTTCTTTAACTGCTTTAGACAAATGATGGAAGCATTAAACCAAAGTAATGAACCATATTATGAAATACCCCAAGTTATTAAAGAAATATATAACGATAATTCAGAAGAAAAGATTATTAAGTCTAGTCAATCCTTAAATGTTGAAGAGCTTAAAGGAGAAGGACTACTCGGGCTTGATGA
>JAUSOA010000189.1 GCA_030656435.1 Acholeplasmataceae bacterium
ATCGTGATGCAAAAGGGCGAAATTAAGGAAAGCGGAAGTCATCAAGAACTCTTAAGATTAAAGGGACTTTATTACAATCTTTATCAGCTTCAATATGAAGAAAAGGAAGTTAGTGAAGAAATATAGGATTAAACTAAGGGAGATTATCATCAATCTCCTTTATTATTGTTTGATATTCTTATCAAAATCATCTACAATAGATTTAGGAAACGAGGGATTATGATGCTAGAAAAATATATTTTACAAAGGCTTCTAAAGGAAGCGATGGAAACAGGTGCTGATTTTGCAGAGATATTTTTAGAGGATACCAAATCATCAGCTATTCGAGTTATGAACGGTGAAGTGACCTCAATTGACCTAGGAAATGTTTTTGGAGCAGGAATTCGGTTGATTTTAGGTGTTGATGAGGTTTACGGATATACCAATAAAATATCAGAGGAAGCAATCTTAGAAATCATTAAGAATCTAAGAGCATCCTTTCAATCAAAGAAAATTGATTTAGTACCACTAGGGGATCAAAAACCATTCACCTACAGTATTCAAAAACCAATGCATAAAATACCAGTTAAGGAAAAGACAGACCAGCTTCAAGAGCTATCAAAAATCATGAGTTCTCACGACAAAAGAATTGTTCAGGCGGTTTCTGTACTTGTTGAAAACGAACAAAAAGTACTTATCGCGAATTCAGACGGTATCTTTCAAGATGACATTAGAACCTACACAAGATTATCTTTAATGGCAGCATCGGAAGAAAATGGGTTAATGCAGCAGGCATATGAAAGTCCAGGACGTCATATGGGCTATGAAATCTTTGATGTCATTGATGCCAAAGCACTTGCAGTAGAGGTTGCTACAAGTGCGATTACTCTACTATCTGCAATCGAAATGAAGCCACAAGTAATGCCTGTAGTCCTTTATAATGGCTTTGGTGGAGTCATATTCCATGAAGCATGCGGACACCCATTAGAAGCGACTTCAGTCGCTAAGGGGCTTTCTCCATTCGCGAATAAACTAGGTGAAAGAATTGGTTCTGATAAGGTGACTGCCTACGATGAGGGTGATCTAGAAGGAGAATGGGGAAGCTTAAACTTCGATGATGAAGGAAAGAAGACTCAAAAGAATTTACTAATTGAAAAGGGAATTTTAAAGGGATATTTAATCGATTATCGAAATGCTAGAAAAATGAAAATGGATACTACGGGATCTGGAAGAAGACAATCCTATAAGTATGCACCAACCTCTAGAATGAATTCAACCTATATCGCGAAAGGTACAGATAAGTTTGAAGATATTATTAAAGATACCAAATATGGATTATTCGCGAAAAAGCTAGGTGGCGGTACAGTAGTACCAGCAACGGGGGAATTTAATTTCGCAGTTCAAGAAGGGTATATGATTGAAGACGGTAAGCTAACAACACCTGTCAGAGGAGCAATGCTCATCGGACATGGGAAAGATATACTATTTAAAATAGATAGAGTATCCGATAATTTAACATTTGGTCAAGGAATGTGCGGTTCCATTTCTGGAAGTATTCCAGTTGATGTTGGGCAACCAACCATTCGTGTATCTGAAATGACCGTCGGTGGATCAGGAGGTAAGAAATAATGTTTGAAAAATGGATAGCATTAGGCTTATCAAAGGGAATCACTGATTTAGAAATATTTGCAGTACAAAATAAAAGTTTAAAGCTTTCAGTCTATCAGGGAAAGCTTGATCAGCATGTTCAAAGTAATATCGAATCGGTAAGTATTCGAGGGATTTATGACAATAAGCTTTCAACGGTTCGATTTGAAAATCTATCGGATGAAACGGCTTCTTACATGCTGAATCAGTTAATTGAGAATGCGAAGGCACTCACTGTCGTGGAGCCTGCAATCATCTATGAAGGATCTAAAGAATACCCAGTAGTAAGTGATGAACTCTTTGATTTTGGTAGCGTATTGGTCACCAAGAAAATTGAATTATTAAAGTCCTTAGAGAAAAAGATTTTAAGTAACCCACTCGCAAGCCAAGTTCAAACAACACTCTATCAAGAAGTTGACACCAAGATATCATTAGTCAATTCAAAAGGGTTAAACCTAACCAGAAGAAACACATATGCTTATGCATACGCAGTAGCAGTTTTTGGTAAGGATGATGATATCGTTACATCCTATGATGTCAAGCTTGCGAAAAGATTTGATGAATTTAATGCATTAGATATGGCAGAAGTCACCATCGATAAAGGTATCAAAAAATTAGGTGGATCCTCAATACCTTCAGGTGAATATCCAGTCGTCTTTTCAAATGAAATGTTTTCAGATATCATCGATGTTTTCTCCTCTATTTTTTCAGGAGAAGCAGCCTATAGAAAGCTCACTCAATTAAAGGATAAGGTCAACCAACAAATCGCAGGAAAAGAAATTAATATCATCGATGATCCCCTATCCGATCTTGCATATTTCAAGAATCCTTTTGATGATGAAGGGGTCGCTTGTAA
The DNA here is from genome assembly GCA_030656435.1 of Acholeplasmataceae bacterium. Lineage (GTDB taxonomy): Bacteria > Bacillota_I > Bacilli_A > Acholeplasmatales > Acholeplasmataceae > Peloplasma. The sequence goes on from JAUSOA010000189.1 coordinate 2,483, forward strand.
AAAAAGATATGTGGTTGAAAATGGCGTCTTCAAGGGATTTAATCATAATTTGAAAACTGCAAAAATATTTAATGAAGAGCCTACAGGTAACGGTTTTGGTGGAGGAATATCCTCTACAAATCTATACCTTGAACCAGGTAATATAGACTTCAATCAATTAATCAAACCAATTGAAAAAGGAATTTATATTACAGAGCTTATAGGACTACATGCAGGAGTGAAAACTGTATCTGGAGCATTCAATCTACAAGCGTCAGGTATGATGATTGAAAATGGTAAGCTTACCAAAGCAGTTAAAATGATTGTTGTATCGGGTAACTTCTTCGAGATGATGAATAAGGTCTCTGGTATCGCATCCGATCTAAAGTTTAATACATCTGGAACAGGAAGTCCATCTGTTCATATCGAATCACTGATGATTGGAGGAGAGTAAAAAAATGTTTGAAGCAAAACAAGAACGTTATGAAAAAATGATTTACAGAAGATTAGGTACAAGTGGATTAAAGCTACCCGTTTTATCGATGGGGATGTGGCAAAATTTTGGTGTTGATAATGATTATGAGAAATGCAAAGAAATAATCTTTGAAGCATTCAATCATGGAATCACTCACTTTGATTTAGCAAATAACTATGGTCCACCTCCTGGATATGCAGAGAGCATGATGGGGAGAATACTTAAGGATGGACTCGGAAGATATCGTGATGAATTAATCATTTCTACGAAAGCAGGATATGGAATGTGGAAGGGACCCTATGGAGATTTTGGGTCTAGGAAATATTTGATGGCATCCATTGATCAATCCCTATCAAGACTTGGGATTCCTTATGTAGATATTTTTTATCATCACCGCTTTGACTATGACACGGACTTAAGAGAAACAATGCTTGCTCTTCGTGATATTGTTTTACAAGGAAAAGCATTGTATGTAGGATTATCAAACTATAATAGTGAACAACTCAAGAGAGCGAGTCAAATCTTAAATGAACTTCACGTTCCATTTGTGATTACACAGCCTTCCTATAGTATGTTAAATAGATGGCTTGAAAAGGACCAACTCCTAGAGACACAATATAGCCTTGGTGGTGGAACTATTTGTTTTTCTGCTCTTCAACAAGGACTCTTAACCAATAAGTACATCAAGGAAATACCAGAGGACTCAAGAGCAAAGAATCCGAATTCGATGTGGCTGAAGGAAAAGGATATTACTCCTGAATACAGAGAGAAAATGAAAAAACTTGATCTTGTAGCTAAAAATAGAAATCAATCCATCGCACAGCTCGCACTCGCGTGGACCTTAAGAAATGAGAAGATGACATCTACACTGATCTCAACCTCAAAAATTTCACAACTTTATGAAAACTTAAAGACATTGGATCACCTAGAATTTAGTGATCAAGAAATACAAGCAATTGAAGATGCACTTAAATAATGAAATGAACTGACTTCGGTCAGTTTTTTTCTTTTCCTATTGACATTCTTTATTTGTAGTGCTACACTTAAAATGGTTTTAAGGTATACCTGAAAACTAGAAAGAAAAGGGTGAACATAATGCTAACATGGTTTATGGGCTTAGAGGTTTGGGTACAAGCATTACTCGGAACATTATTTACTTGGGGACTAACAGCACTTGGTGCGTCTCTTGTCTTCTTCTTTAAAAACATTCAAAGAGACATCTTCAATTTAATGCTAGGATTTGCATCTGGCGTTATGATTGCAGCAAGCTTTTGGAGTTTACTTGCTCCAGCCATTGAAATGGCAGATGAGCAAGGTGCAATTTCTTGGCTTGTTGTTGCAGTAGGATTTGCATTGGGAGGAATCTTCTTATATATTGCAGATAAAACCGTACCACACATGCACTTTGGCTTCAATCACGATAAAGAAGGTCTACCTACTAAATTAAAAAGAAATATTTTATTAGTATTTTCAATCACACTACATAACATTCCAGAAGGTCTAGCAGTAGGAGTTGCATTTGGGGCAGTTCAATATGTTTCAGGTGATCCACTTGCAGCAACACTCGCAGCGATTGGTCTAGCAATCGGGATTGGTATTCAAAATTTCCCAGAAGGTGCTGCAGTCTCCATTCCTCTTAGACAAGAGGGGATGTCTAGAACAAAGGCATTCTTTTATGGACAAGCATCGGGAATTGTTGAACCGATTGCTGGTGTTTTAGGAGCTGTTTTAGTGACCTATGTCAGTGTCATTCTTCCCTATGCACTTGCATTTGCTGCAGGAGCGATGATTTATGTTGTAGTTGAAGAATTAATTCCGGAAGCACAGCAAAAACAAACACCAAAGGGTGCACATTATGCAGTATTTGGTGTGATGGTTGGATTTATTATTATGATGATGCTAGACGTTGCTTTAGGCTAAAAAAACGAGGTGAATTAAATTGAACAGGGCAGAAGAAGATTATATAAAAATGATTTATGAATTAACTGTTGAAAAGGATTTATTCATGATTAAAACTAACGAGTTATCTGATCGATTTGGGTTTACTGACCAAAGCGTCAATGAAATGATTAAAAAGCTGGAAACAAAAAATCTTGTTTCATTTATTCCCTATAAAGGGGTATCTCTAACACCCAAAGGAAAAACGATTGCGATTCGAATGATTCGCGCACATCGTATTTGGGAAGTCTTTTTAACTCAAAAACTCGGTTTTTCTTGGGAAAGCGTCCATGAAGATGCAGAAATGCTAGAGCACGCAACAAGTACAGAGGTATTAGAAGCTCTCTATAAGTATTTAGGGAAGCCTAAATATTGTCAACATGGCAATCCAATTCCTAACTTAAAAGGAAAAATGGAAAAGTCGGCGACTTTATCCCTTGATGAGGTTGAAGTAGGGAAAACATTTGAAATTACAAGAGTTCTGGATTTAAAGGAGCTTCTCATCTTTTTAAATGAAAATGAGATTAGACTACACGATCAATATGAAATAATGGATAAGGATAGCTTCAATGGAGTCATTAAAATTAAAAATCAAAAAGGAACGAAGATTATTAGCATCAAAACAGCTAAAATGCTCTTCGGACATCAAATAAGCGCTTAATTAAGATGAATTTTTAAAAACAAAAGACAAAAGTAACATTTATGTTACAATGAAAATAACGAAAAAGGAGGGATAATATGCTAAAAACCATGGTTCAAAATGCTAATGATGCTTTACTTAAAGAATACCTAGAAGATATTCACGCGCATGACCTCTCCGAACTTTTTTTGGATTTAACCAAGGAAGAAAGACTTAGAGTTTACCATTTATTAGACACTGAAAAACTTGCTGACCTCGTCTCTTACTTAGATGCTGAAGAAGCTGCTGAAATCATTGTCGAATTTGATTTAAATAGACAAAAAGAAATTGTCGAAATGATGGAACCAGACGATGCCGTCGACATGATTCAAGAACTAGAAGATGAGGATCAGGAAGAACTTCTAGAACTACTTGGTGAAGAGTCTGAAATTGCACAATTAATCAGCTATGATGAAGATGAAACAGGTTCTGCAATGACAACTCTTTTGGTCTTTGTCACTCCTGATATGGATGTTAAAACGGCAACCAAAAAAGTAATCAAAGAAGCTGAAAATGTTGAATCAATCAGTACAATTTTCGTTGTAGACAATCAAGGTAAATATCTTGGTGTTGTCCCTCTAAAGGTATTATTAAAGGCGAAAATGCCCTTAACAATTGAAGAAATCATGGAAGAACATCCATTTGCTTATGATAAAGAATCTGTTGAGCACACCGTTCAAGCGATTAGAAATTATGCAATCTATGAGCTTCCAGTTATTGATGAAAATCGGAAACTATTAGGAATGATCACACTAGATGACGCATTAGATATTTATCAAGAAGAGGCTCAAGAAGACTTTGAAAAACTTGCTGGTCTACCAGAAACTATAGAAGATAGCAAAGCGATTAGAACTGCATTTCACAGACTTCCATGGCTACTCACATTACTACTCATCTCAGTACCTATTTCACTAGTGACCCATTCATTTGAGCAGGTTTTAGCTGCTGTTGCCATTTTAGTAGTTTTTCAGCCTTTAATATTAGACTCTGCAGGTAATGTTGCAACGCAGACACTTGCCGTGACTTTAAAAATGTTTGCAACCAATGAAAAAGGATTAATCCGTAACTCGTATAGAGAGATTTTAACTGGCTTGATGAATGGATTTGCGATTGGACTTGTTGCTTTTATTATGACACTTGTCTTTGCACATTTTAATACATCATTGACTCAAAATCCATTTTTAATTGCATTTGTAGTAGGATTTTCTTTATGGCTAACGTTATTTTTAGCACCCATAGTGGCCATATTGATTCCATTAACACTTAGATTTTTTAAATTTGACCCAGCCGTTGCGTCTGGACCATTTATAACTACAATTATTGATGTTGCTGCATTGATCATTTATTTTGGTCTTGCTGGCTTGATGTTGGGGGTGTAGGCGAATGAAAAAAATCAATTTCAAGCATTCCGATAATTCCTTAAGAAAACAATTTAGATCGATGTTTGCCTACGATATCGCAGTCTTGTTTAAAGATTGGGATAATGATGAAAGAAAAAGACTATTATCACTGATTAACCTCGATAAAGTTGCAGATATGTTTGTTGAGTTAGATACTGAAGATCAATTAGAACTACTCGACTTGTTAGAACCAGTGAGAAGAAAATCACTTTTCAAAACACTTGAAAATGATGATTTAAAAGAATTTATAGAAAGTCTTGAGGAAGATAGACAAAAGGAAATCATAGCACTTCTACCTATGGTAAAGGCAAAGACTATCCAATTACTCATGACATATGAAGAAGATACTGCTGCATCTATTATGACTACTGATTTTTTAACAATTAGTAAAGATGCAACAATCAAGGAAACAACAAATAAAATTACAACCACCTCAACTGAAAATGATTATATCGATACTATTTTCATTTTAGGTGATGATAAAAGAATTGAAGGTGTTGTTGATTTAAAGGAACTCATTCGTGCAAGAGGCAATCAACTCGTTGAAAATATAATGATGGATGACTTCCATTTTGTTTATGAAGATGAATCGATTGAAAAAGCAATTGAGACGATTCAAGATTATGATAGAAATGCGATTCCAGTTCTAGATCGTGATGACCATGTTATAGGGATTATTACTGCTGACGATATCTTTGATGAAATCATTGAAGACACTGAATATGATTATCAAAAGATGGCATTACTTAGTGATCATGAATCTACATCTTCAGCTTTCAAAAGAACAAAGCAAAGACTTCCTTGGCTGATGCTAGCAGTTGTACTAAACCTAATCATTGCATCATTTCTTTCTATTTTTGAAGCAACGATTGCACAGGTTACAGCACTTGTATTATTTCAACCACTCATTTTAGGGATGGCAGGAAATATTGGAACACAATCTCTAGCTGTGACTATCTTGGGACTTCACTTAAAAGAAATAGACACCAAATCCTTACCAAAAGCTCATGTGATAAAAGAAGTAACGATTGGCTTTATCAATAGTACATTGCTTGCTGTTGCATCCTTTGCGTTTGTTACTGCATTTCTATCCATATTTCCTACAATAGGTTCACAGCTACCTGTTGAGATTGCCTTTGTTGTAGCAATAGCGATTTTTTCATCAATGTTTATTTCTGCAATCATAGGTGTCCTAATACCAATTATTTTAACTAAGTACAAACAAGATCCATCTGCTGCAGCTGGTCCAATTATTACTACAATCAATGACATCGTCGCTCTAGTAATCTATTTTGGAGTAGCAACCATCGTATTCATGTGATGATTATGGGATTTCACACCGTGAAGTCCCTTTATGATATAATAATAGAAAAGTCTTACGTATAAGGAGAAAAAATGGAAAACTATATTAAGCTTTATGAAGCAACAAGAAAAAAGCTAAAAGCATATCAGTATTTTGGATGGCTAATGGGCTGGGATCAGGAAACTGAAGCACCAGAACTATCTGTTGTTCATCGCACAAAACAGTTTCAGGTTTTAGCAGAAGAAGCATATATGCTACAATCCAATCCTAGTTTCATGGAAGCAATTGAAAAGCTTTATGAAAATAAGGAACAACTCGATCCAGATTTCAGAGTAGAGATTAAAAATGCATTCAAAGAACTTAGAATGGTAAAAAAAGTTCCTAAGGATGAATTGATAGCGTACCAAGTTTTAACATCTCAGGCTTCACAAATTTGGGCAAAAGCGAAAAATGAAGATAATTTTGAAGCATTTGAACCAACACTAGAAAAAATTGTTGAATTCAATAAAAAGCTTGTAAAATATTTAGAAACTGATGAAATGAAGGGATATGATATCCTTCTTGATATGTATGAAGAAGGCTTTGGAGTCAAAGAATACGATTTATTCTTCAATACTTTAAAGGATGAACTTGTTCCATTTGTTTTAGAAGTAACTAAAAATAATAATCAAAGATTTTCAAGAAAACTTACTAAATCCGTATGGCCAATTGATAAACAAAGAGAATTCTCAAAATATCTTTTAGAAGTCTTTGATTATGACCAAAAGCGTGGTTTACTTAAGGAAAGTGCACATCCATTTACTTCAGGTGTCAGCACCTCTGATACAAGAATTACCACTCATTATCATGAGGATAACCCAGTTTCTGCAATATTTTCAACGATTCATGAAATGGGTCATGGTATTTATGAGCTTCAATGTGATCCTAAATATGATGATACCTTCCTACATGGCGGAACATCCTTAGGTATTCATGAGTCACAATCTAGAATGGCTGAAAATATGTTAGGTCGTTCTCTATCTTTTTGGTCAGTACATTATCCAAAGCTTGTTGAACTATTTCCAAAACAACTCAAAGGGATTGATGTTCAAGAATGGGTAAGATTTATCAATCAAGCGAAGCGTTCACTTATTCGTATTGAAGCTGATGAGCTTACATACTCATTACATGTTATGGTGCGCTATGAGATTGAAAAAATGTTAATTAGCGGAAAGCTTAAGGTTAAAGACCTTCCAAAGAAGTGGAAGACATTAATGGGTCAGTACGTTGGTATGAAGCCTAAAACAGATAAAGAAGGTGTCTTACAGGACATTCACTGGTCAGGTGGAATGATTGGATATTTCCCAACCTATGCACTTGGATCTGCTTATGCAGCTCAAATTTATGAATCTATGAATCTAGAATTTAATATCGATGAAGCGCTTCGCAACAACGACATTAAAAAGATTAATGCTTGGAATAAAGAGCATATTCATCAATTTGGCCGTACAAAGACACCAAAAGAAATATTAATGATTGCTACCAATCAAGAATTTAACCCACAATATTTTGTAAACTATTTGAAAAAGAAATTTAGTAACTGAAAAAAAAGGAATGTGAAATAAAAATGCTCTCAATTCGTTCGCTTTATAACGTCGGATATGGTCCATCAAGCTCTCATACGATGGGTCCCGCCAAGGCTGTAAAAATGATTAAGGATGAGTTTACAGACCTTGATCACTATGAAATAACGCTTTACAATTCTTTAGCCTTGACTGGAAAAGGGCATTTAACAGAGGAAGCCATCAAGGAGTCACTAGGACACTGTCCTGTGACTTTTTTGACGTCTATTGATTTAAACAAACATCCGAATACCCTTTTAATCAAGGGATTTAAGGAAAGTGTTTTAATTGTAGAAAAAGAAGTTCAAAGTGTGGGTGGCGGAAGAATTCTTTTTGTTGGACAAGAAGACTATGAAAAGCCAATTTATCCACATAAAACATTTAAAGAAATTAAGAAGTACTGCAAGGATCATAAAATGAATCTTGCTGATTATGTCTATATGGTTGAAGGTGAAGGTTTTCATGATTTTCTTGAAAGCATTTGGGAAGCGATGAAATCATCCATCATGAAGGGAATTTCAACAAAAGGAACACTCCCGGGACCCTTAAAGCTAAAGAGAAAAGCACCCTCATTATATGCTAGAGATTCTGAAAGAGAAGCCATTGAAATTACTGAAAATAGACTGGTAGCAAGCTATGCTTTCGCAGTCAGTGAAGAAAATGCAGCAGGAGGGATTATCGTTACAGCTCCGACCTGCGGTGCTTGTGGAGTATTACCAGCTGTTCTTTATTATATGCATGAAAAACATGATGTTGTCAACAAAGAACGAATCTTAAATGGTTTAGCTGTTGCTGGATTGGTTGGGAATTTGATTAAGCATAATGCATCTATTTCAGGTGCAGTTGCAGGTTGTCAAGCAGAGGTAGGTAGCGCATGCGCTATGACCGCTGCAGCACATGCAACCCTCTTTAATCTATCAATGGATCAAGTAGAATACGCAGCTGAAATTGCAATTGAGCATCATTTGGGATTGACGTGCGATCCGATTAACGGATATGTACAAATTCCTTGTATAGAAAGAAATGCGGTTGCCGCACTACGTGCAATCGATGCTTGTGGACTTGCATATTTTTTAACAGACTCAAGAAAGATCTCACTAGATATGGTTATTCAAACGATGTATCAAACAGGTCTTGATATGCATTCATCCTATAAGGAAACCTCACAGGGTGGACTCGCGTTTTACTTTAAGGAGGAAGAAGATGTTAACTGTTGGTAATGTAATTAGAGGTGTTGCTGTTGATTTAGACTATCAAGGGCAAGGTGTAGTTAGACACGATAATTATGTCATATTTGTAAAGGGCTTAATCGATGGTGAAGAAGCAGAGATTAAAATAACAAAGCTGAATAAAAACTTTGGACAAGGCGTTGTTTTAAAGCTAACGAAAAAAAGCAAGCATCGAATTAGCCATCATGATGAAGTGCTTGGAGGTTGTGATATGATTCATATCGAGCCTATTAAGCAGTTAGAGTGGCAGGTAAGAATTACTGAAGAGACAATAAAAAAAATCGGAAAAATTGATTATAAAATAAAACACATTTTATCCAACAACGTCACTTCAAACTATAGAAATAAAAATGTCTTTCATGTCATAGATGAGCCTTTTCTGAAATTAGGTTTATATGATTTAAGTGGAAGAAATTTATTACCTGTGACTAGCTTTGTCTTAGCGGATGAGAAGACCAATGAAGTTTTAAAATATATCAGTGAAAATAGTGTTTTAATTGATCCTAACAAATTGAAGCATATCGCATTTAGAACCAATTTGAAAAAAGAAATTTTAATAACCTTGATTGCTACCGAAGATCATTTCCTTGGAAAAGGTGAATTACTCACGAAGCTAAAAAAAATACCGAATGTTGTTGGCATTACATTGAATATCAAGGATAATCCAAAAAGCATTCTTGGAAAAGTATCGAAGGTCTTATTTGGTGAAAATCTCATTACTGAGCCAATTGGAAGCATGGACATGCTTGTAAGCGATCGTTCATTTTTCCAGGTGAATCTACCTGTAATTCAAATGGCATATCAAATGATTAAGGAAAAAATTCAACCAAATCAATACATTATTGACGCCTATAGCGGGAATGGTTCGATTGGATTTTATCTATCAGATATCGCATCTAAGGTTGTCATGGTTGAGTCCAATATCGAATCCGTTGAAATGGCTAGATTGATTAAGGATAAATATAATCTAGAAAAAATAGAAGTCATTGATGCGAAGGCAGAAGAGATTATTAAGCTACTAGATGCAGATGTATTAGTAGTTGATCCACCAAGAAATGGATTGATGCCAGAATTTATTGAAACTGTCTTGACAAAATCATTTAAGCAAATTTTCTATTTATCTTGTGATGCAAAAACACTTGCTAGAGATTTAGCAGAATTGACTAAAGAATTTGAAATTGAAGATATTGTGCCTATTAAGATGTTTTATCATACATCAGAGCTTGAAACATTAGTCATATTGAAGAAAAAATAAGAAATTTATTTATTTTAATGCAAAAGATAATTGTGTCCTTAAAGCGATAGCAAAGATATATATGTATTGTAAGAATTCATTCATCTAAATTTAAAAGGGAGTATGATGACTATTATTAAGTCAAATACACCCTTTTTTTGTATTAATGATTAAGTACTACCCCAATGGTTTACATAATGTGTTAGGAATTTATAAAGATGAATCATTATTTTTTTATACACCAAGTGCTCGAATGACAATAAATGTGACATAAAATATATAAATGAGTACTAATAGAAATCCTTCTTTTTTTGACACAAAACCAAAAGTTACAGCACTTATTACAGCTACCAAGGTTAGACCAATCATAATCCAAAGATCAAACATCACGTCTTGGTTAATCCCCAGTGGTGTGAATAAACCTGAAAGACCAAGGATAAACAAAACATTAAATATATTCGATCCTACAAGATTTCCAAAGGCAATTTCATTTTCACCTTTTTTCGCAGCAACGATGGATGTTACCATTTCTGGAAGTGAAGTGCCGATTGCTACAATAGTCAAGCCAATCAAAGTGACCGCTTTACTTTGTGACATACCGATAACATCGACTAATAGATTTGTAGCTATAGATTCCGCACCACATGTAACCATCCAACCACCAAGAGACACACCACCAATACCCAAAATGAGTAGTATTATAGATTTCTTGGTATCATAAACTTTATACTCTTCTACAATAACATCTGGTTTAGTACTCTTTAACATAAGGATAATATAGCCGGTGAAGGCAGTTAAAAGAATAAGAGATTCCCACCAAACAATGCGATAATCACTTTGAAACAAAGCAGCAAATAACGTAATGAGTATTGCTGAAAAGATAAGATAAGGGAATTCCTTTTTATGCATTGTTTTTGATACTTTTATTGGGCGAGCAAGTGCAGTCAACCCTAAAATTAATGTTATATTAACAATATTGGATCCAACAACATTTCCCATTGCAATATCAGCTGTAGCACCTTGCTCAACAGTTAACGATGCAATAAAACTAACAGCGAGTTCTGGTAAAGAAGTGCCAAAGGCAACCAAGGTTAAACCAATTACAAGTGAAGATACATTAAAGCGTCGTGCAATAGAAGATGAGGACGAGACAAAAAAATCAGCACCCTTCACCAAAAAAACAAAACCTGCTAACAGCAATATAATATTGATGAATAGATCCATAGGATATCCCCTTTTCTTCCGTATATTTTCAAATAAAGACCATCATGACTAAAAAAGTCCTGAAGGTCTTGTTACAAGCATTGCTTGAAATGAACCGGGCTTTAGCCGTCTTGACGATTCATTTAGGGAAACTACTCCCCTTCTATTCACATTATATCAAATATTAATCGTATTACATAAAAAATGAATAATAAATAAATAACTCCTTAAGAATCGTTCTTAAGGAGTGTCTTTTAGGCTTTTACAAACGGGTTAAATTTCTTTTCATGCCCAATATCTGTCGCACGACCATGGCCTGGGTAAACAACGACATCCTCATCAAATAGTGAATATATTCTTTTTACACTTTTAAATATAGCCATCGAATCAGATAAAGGTATATCTGTTCTACCAATACTTTGGAAAAATAGTGTGTCTCCTGAAAATAAAATCGAATCATATTGAAGAACTGTGCTACCCTCAGAATGCCCTGGAGTATCATATACAGTAAAGGTATGACCGATCAAATCGATCTTATCCATGTCTCTAACCCACAAATCAACTGGTATTTCATAACCAAACTGATTATATGTTGTTTTACTGAGCCATATTTTATCCTTGCTTGGAGCGTATACAGTACAACCAAATAAATCCTTGAGCTGCTTGACTCCACCCACATGATCAAAATGACCGTGTGTAATATAAATCGCCTCAACTTCAAGATTATATTTTTTAATGTATTTGATTACTTCATCAGATTCATAGCCTGGATCCACTATGAATGCTTTTTTTGTTTCTGAAACAATATAGCAGTTACTTTTTAAATTTCCTAGAGAAAATCTCATGATTTCCATTTTTATCACCCATCGTATTATAACATAAAACGCATTCACGTATCGTTTTGCAAGCAATCTTCATCTATAAAATGTATAATGAAAAAGGTAAGGAGAGTAATATAAATGAAAATTGCAAACAACTATACTGAGCTTATTGGGAAGACCCCATTGCTTAGATTAAACAAATACGAAAAACTGATACATTCAAAGGCTGAGATTATTGTTAAGCTAGAAAAT
>JAUSOA010000175.1 GCA_030656435.1 Acholeplasmataceae bacterium
TAAGTTATGTTTTGTTTGTTAATAGCTCTTTTTTGTTTTTTTGTTACGTTTGTTACTTTTTGATACACTCATCATCATTCAGTTTTCAAAGACCTTTTTTGCACACCTTGTTTGGCGTGCTTTTTAATTCTACCACTAGCAAACTACGTTTGTCAACACTAAACTCAAACTTTATGTTTTTCGTGTTTTTGTAGTTCCCGTAGGGTCCGCTTTTGGGAGCGACCTTAATCATTCTATAATATTAGAGTAGATAAGTCAATAGATTTGGTTATAAAAAAAAGAAATCTCTATAATGAATATTTGAGATTCTCCTTTTAGATGATATTTACCTATTATATACGCGATAAATCGGGGTTTTTATAGATATATGCTTCTTTATACCATTCTTTAAAGTATACCCATAATCCAATATGGTAACTCATAATAAAGAAGGGAAGAACAGTCAGAGTCGCTCTTGGAGTGGAATTTGATAGTTCATATGGAATAAGAGAGATAGCTTGAACCGCTATGAAGTAAACATAAATGATAATTATTAGGGCATATCCCTTAATGGTAAGGAGTGGAACTTCTACTGTTTTAACCTCAAGTAACCATAAAGTGAGGACTACAATCTGGAAAAGCAAGAGTATATTGGTTGGTAAATCATAGGAACCTAGTAAACCAAACTCAATGATTAAGAATCGAATCATTGAAATGATAGCAAACAAAAGACTATAGAACTTCATTTTTGGATGCTTCATTGTCGTAATAAAAAGTCCGATGAATCCAAAGATAATGAGTAACTCATCAAATCTAATGAAGAGATCAACCGCAGGATAAAACATAGGCAAACTAAAAATAAGAGTGTTAATTTGATTAATCAAGTGGCTAAAAAAACTTAATGCACTAGAAAGCAAAATCAGTACTATAGACATTTTCTTCATAATATTCCCCCGAACTATTGCTTATATTTTACCATTTTTTAATAAAAAGCAAAAGAAAAGAGGATAAGTTATCCTCTAATTAGTCTTAATATATCGTTATAGGTTACAAATACAAATAATCCAAGGAGTAAGAAGAACATCACATTATTGATTGTGTTTTCTACTTTTCTATTGAGTGGCTTTCTAGTCACTGCTTCAATTCCAAGAAATACTAGTCTTCCGCCATCAAGTGCTGGGATAGGAAGTAAATTAAGTAATCCTATGTTTATGGATAGAAATGCTGTAAATCCAAGGATTGCTATAAAGCCTTGCGATGTAGTACTGCTCACGAGTGAGAATATACCAATCGGTCCAGAAAGATCACCGATACCCAAATTTTCTTGTGGGTCAAATAATAATCCTAGTGTATTGAATACCTGCATCATGTTTCCATAGAATGCTTTAAATGGATATAGTAATGTATAGCCTAGATTAAATCCTGATGTTGGAGTAATACCAAGCTGGAAAACAATTGCTTGATATCCTAGCTTTCCTAACGCTCTTTCACTAATCAATTCATAGGTTGTTTCTAAATTATCGGACCCTCTTTGATACCTAACGGTTATTTCTCCTTTATTGTTTTCCTGGAAAAATTCAATCATTTGATCCCAGTTATTTATAGGATGCAATACGCCATTAATCTTTATTGCTGTGATTCGATCGAGTGCTTGTAGTCCACCATCAGAGGAAGCTCTACCAAATGCTTGGCCAAGGATTGGTTGATCACTGTAGATGTTGCCATCTGCACCAATATTAGCAAATCCAGCCATTTGAATAATCGTAATAACCTTGACATCATTTTCTGTGTATTGAACACCCTCACGCGTATAAGATAAGGATAGGGCTACTGAATTTAAGCTTCTCATCACTCTTGATAAATCATTCCAATCATCAATTTCAATGCCATTAATCATGGTGATTTCATCTCCAGGAAGTAGGCCAAAATTTTCTGCAGGGGAGTTTGGTGATACTTGATCGACTACACTAGAGTCTAAATTTGGTTTAAATATGAAGAATCCAACGAATAAAAATAATACTAAAGCAAGGATAAAATTCATCATCGGTCCTGCAAAAATAACTAAGAATCTCTGCCATAATGTTTTGTTTTCAAAGCTTTTTTCTGACGGAGTAATCCACATTTCTTTCTTTTCAGAAAAACGGTAGATTGCATCTCTTAACACAGGGTAAACGGTAGAGGTGCCATCGACATCTAGTTCAATAAATAACGGATTAAAATCCTTTCCATACAAATCAAATCTTTTTACGATGCCAATGATATCACTTTGTACGGTATCACTTAAGATGATTTGATAGGCTTGTCCTTGAGAATTCACCTTAATGCCGATAACTTGCTCTTTCTTAATTAATGCATCATTGATGGATTCACCAGCCATAGAGACAAAACCACCAATTGGTATGCTTCTAATTGAATATATGGTTTCACCTTTTCTCTTTTGATAAATTGCTGGTCCCATTCCAATTGCGAACTCATGACATAAAATACCTTCTTTTTATGCAAAGTAAAAATGTAATCCTTCATGGAAAAGAATGAAAACAACTAAAAAGAGAATAAATACAACTAAAACGAACATAAAAATAA
>JAUSOA010000192.1 GCA_030656435.1 Acholeplasmataceae bacterium
TGTAGTATGCACAATCCTTAAAGAACTGAATAAACCTGAATCACTCATAAGATATGTAACAGATAGAAAAGGTCATGACATGAGATACGCAATCGATCCAACTAAGATCGAAAATGAACTAGGCTGGAAGCCCAAGTACAATTTTGATACAGGGATTACACAAACCATTAAATGGTATCTTGATAACCAACAATGGGTACAGAATATTGTAAGTGGTGAATACTTAAGATTCATGGATTCTTACTATAAATAGTATGTTCAACCGTATGACTTTCATACCAACAGACAGTCAACTGTTTAGGGTCAAGGCACATCCAGCTATACGGTAGGACTGTCTATCCTTTGTATGTCCTTATGAAGCGTGTGTCATCCTATACACATAATCATGCTCTAAATGATTGAAAACTTTTCAAAATGTAGAAAATTGATGATACAGAACATAAAAATCCAATTCAATACTTTATCTACCCCAAGAAAAACATACTTAATGGCTTAGGTGTAGTAATATAAGGGAAGATAAAAAGCAGTTGATAGCTATTTTCAAGTGACTAATAAAACATATATTTAATCATAACAATCTATTGTAAATGTAACACATTTGTGTTACAATATAGTTGAGGTGATTATCATGAAAAAAGATGCTTATATCAATGTTCGTGTTGATGAGAAAACAAAAAGTGATGTGGATGAAATTCTAATTGATTTGGGAATCAATATGTCAACAGCAATTGATATCTATTTAAATCAAATCCTTTTAAATCAAGGTTTGCCTTTTGAAGTAAAAAAGCCTAAAAAAGATATGGTTGATAAAGCTCAAGAGTTGGCAGAAGCGATTAACTTAACTGGCGGTAAGACTTATCCAAAAAAGTTTCATAAGATTATTTCGCTCTACGCAAAAGGTGATATTGATTATGATGTCGCTTTATACGCAATAAAGAAGGAGTTCATCAATGTCTGATCCATATTTATACGAAAGTAGTCATGTTTTAAGAAATATATTGGACATAAAAGATGAGGATAGTTTGGAAGCTTATGAAAATACAGTTGTTAACCTTGTACTACTAAAACTGTTTAAAGAAGATTACAACGTTTCTCATACTATCAGTTGTTTGATAAACATAAACGTTTATTTAGTGACATATACGAATGGGCGGGGATACCTCGAACCATAAACATTGAAAAATCTGAAATTGTATTAAATGGGCTTAGTGTTAAATATGAGGATAAATCTAAAATAATAAAAGCAATTGACACCATTCATAAACTTTATTTTGACAAACCTTGGAAGACCATGAGCGAACATTCACTTATTTTCGAGATGACAAGATATATAGCATCACTTTGGAAGATACACCCTTTCAGAGAAGGAAATACGAGAACATTATCAACCTATTTGTATTTCTTTCTTAAAAAACATAATTATTCAATGGATGAAAAACTCTTAAAGACCCATGCTGCATTCTTTAGAAATGCTCTCGTCATGGCAAGTCTAGACGAATATAGTGAGTATCAATACCTTGAAAATATATTAAGTGACGCGATTATTTATAAGGTTGACCGCAAACCTGTAAAGAAACAAACAACTCATAAGTATGAAAAGATTAAAGATGTGGAAATGAAAAATTATAAATACAACTATCACCAACACAAAAAAGAATAACTGATCAGACACAAAAGCAGGTAGCTCTTAATGAGTGCCTGCTATTTTTTGATTTTTACTATATCTTCAGTATATAAAAATAGGATCGCTTCAGCAATCCAATGGAAATGAGATTTAAGTCTTCATTCCGACCTTGCAGCAAAATTATAATACTTTTTTGAGAATTGTCAAATATTAACTGTCACAATACTATAACTTATTAGAGTTTATCAACGGAGAAGCTTTACAGCAGTTTTATACACTAAATCTCATGCGAAGAATGGTTGGAGTTGAAAATGGAAGTTTCTAAACTATCGAAATCAGAGACACAATTTTTCTTTAAGCCAAAAGAACCTCAAAGACCATACCTAAGAAAAATTCGAAAATTCAGATTTTAGTGTTTTAATTTAAAATGACTTATAGACAAAACGCGAGACTAGTAAAATCTGGTTTTCGCGTTTTCACTTCCAAAGAGGAATTTTGTATAAAGATCTATTTGATAATAGTGTTGATAATGTATGCTCTACTCTAAAGTAATCTAAGACTTGAGACAAAAATGCAATGTCTTTCTTTTGATACCCGATTAATTTATGAAGTAATAAAAAGATATCTTGATTAAATTGATTGCAAAAAGATTGAGCAAGTATCAAAAATTGATCTTTATTGATGTAAGTGATTTTATCAAAGTTACACAAAACATCCATGAATTGAATGTGCGAGGTCGTCAAGGCATCAAAGTGAACATCAAGTCGGTGAAATGTAGCGATACCATATGTTTTTTTATGTTCTATTAGATTGCTCGTGTAATAACGATATGTTTTTGGTTTTTGATAGGTGAGTTTGAGTTGATGGTATAAAACTTCACCGATTTCACACCCATATTCATTTGATGAAATCAAAAAGGGATTTAATCGCAAGCGGTGAAAGTGGAATCATACCATTTTTACCTACTTTTGGTAAATAGAAAACGCCTTTAGAAAAGCTTTTTAAGAAGTTGGATTCTATGAAACGACTGATCATTTTAAAATAGTTGACTTCTGAAATGATATCCTTATAATACTTTTCATATAAGGTTCGTGAATCATAGAGAGTGTTTGGGATTAATAACGATAGTGATGCTTGTAATATTTCTTGTGTGTTCATTGATTTGATTCCTTTCGTTTAATCTATTCTATTAGATGTGTTGATTTATGAAAATACTCTGTAGATGGTATTCTTATATGTGTTTTATGGATAATAATGTATTACTCAAAAACGTAAATATGTTGCAGTCTTGACAAAAGATTTACTTTATGAAACAAAGAAATCCTTACTGTTGAACATAGTATACGAGGTTTTAAAGATACACTTCCTGTGTCATCCTTATGAAATGGGTGTATTTTCTTATGCATCTCTTACATGGACTTGTGCCCATTATAAAGACGCAAAATGACATAATTGACTTGACTTTTGACAATTTCTATGAAAAACAACCTTGTGTGAGGGAACATGTTGACTTATCAAAAATAGTATGATTTGCTCTTTATTGAGACAATAAGTGACTATGAAAAGTCGATTAAAAAAAGCGGTATTATTTTCACACAGATGACATAAGACCGACAGTCCTACAGTGTGACTTTCATAGTAACAGACAGTCCTACCATACCCATGGTGCCACGCTGACCCTAAAGGTGTGACTGTCGGTCTTATGTATGTTGGTATGAAGCGAATGTCATCGGTGACATAGGAAAATGATAAATTTGATTAAGACGAGAAAATTTCTTGTCTTTTTTATCGTATTTATAAGAAATGTCCAATTTGATATTATATCTACCCCATGAAAAACATACTTGATGTCTTAATAGGGATGTTAAAAGGAAATAAAAATCATTGAAAACTCAAGAGAATTAATATATTAGTATTGACTATACTTGTGAGATTCAAGATATTGATAAAAAGCTAAATAAGTAATAACGCTGAATAATTCACACAAGAAGCGAATAAATTTCATTTTTTTGTTGTTTTGCAATGATTTTGGATGTATAATGGTATCACATGATACCGAAAGGGGGTATAATATGGCTGATATCTTACAGATTCAAAGATTTCTGCATGATGTGAAACATGCAGATATTATTGATTTTGTTCCTACTGAAAAGAATCGCCTTACTAGACTCTCAATTGGTTTGACTGCACACGACCAGGACGATATTGTTAGAAATTTGAAAGTCATTGAGTACTATAGAGGCCCATCAAAGGATAAAGATCCAACAAGAAGTGGTTTAGTATGGGAGTTTAAGCATCAATTCGAAGAGCATATGTTATATATAAAGTTAAAAGAGAAAATAATAGTAGAAAGAAATACAGTCATTAAGTGTCTAAGTTGCCATATAGATCAAATGTAAATATGCCATAGGAGGAGTTAGAGATGAGAAAATACTGCGGAAACTGCGAAGCAATGCACGATATTATAGAAAAAAAAGAACTACGAGAATATGAGATTAAAAAAACTAAAGTAGCAGCTGAAATCACCATTTTAACCTGTTCACATTGCCGTGAGGAAATTTATGATAAAGAGACTGAAGTTAACAATGACATTCTTTTATTTGATGCCTACAAGAAGAAACACAACTTGTTAACATCTAAAGAAATAATTGACATCAGAGAAAAATACGGTCTTTCACAAGCAACATTTTCAAAAATTATGGGTTTTGGACTCAAAACCATCACTAGATATGAAAATGGTGCGATTCAAGATAATACACATGATAATCTATTGCGACTTGTTAGTTTAGAAGACAATTTTTTTGCTTTATGGTTGTTAAATAGAGAAACTCTTAGCCAATTAGAAAATGCTAAGATATCATCTAAGCTTCTTGTTCGAGATGTACCAAAAATAGCATATGACTATAAAGAGCCATGTAGTATTGTTTATACAACTACAATTGGTGGTAATGGAGGATATACTTATGACGGGTGTCAGTGAAATGAAACTCATTAACTACAAAGTATTAAAAACAACTTTTGAATTAAATGAGAGCTTTGAGTTTAAACAAGGCAAAATAGATATTCAACCATCATTTAATAGAGACATAACTAAGATTGATGAAATGCATTACAGCATTAAACTTGGTATAAAAATCTCAAATGAACTAAATAGAAACCCTATTCCATTTAGCGCAGAAGTGGTCATTTCTTCTGTTTTTGAACTACCCAATTGGGAAGATGAAGCAGCAAATAGTATAGCAATTAATAACGCAACTGCCATTATGTTTCCTTACCTAAGAACATTAATGGCAACAGTTACTATGAATGGGAATGTGCCGCCATATATGTTGCCTATAATGAATATAACTAAACTGTTTTAATTAGAGTATTACTTTAAATTAAAAAGTTTTATACGCAGAGGAGGTCTGAATCATGTCATATCACGGAGGTTACGAATTTCAAGATAGAATCGCTGTTTTTCTTGCTGTCAAAGAATTTCTAAGAGGAAATGATTCAGAAATAATTTGTGAAAATAAGCAATTTCAAAATGATGATTTTGACGATATTGTTATTAAGACATCAAGTGAATTAATAAAACATCAAATTAAATATTCTAAGGATAGTTTTATTACACAAAATATGTTATCTAGTGGTGATTTATATTTTCTAGATCAATATTCAACATACAAAGAATTATTGAGAACTCATCAAGATTTTCGATTAAGGATTATTACTAATAGAGAAATTAAAGAGGATTTGTTTGTCAAAACAGATGAAACAAACTTTACCCTAACTATTTTTAAAATTAACTCAAAAAAAATAATTGAAAATGGTGTAATCAATAAAAGTTTTAGAAAACTCAGGGCAGAATTGCCTGAAGAAGATTATGAACTATTTGAAGAATTTTTATCAAAAATTGAATATTATAGTGTTCCAAAACATGTTTCTTTTGATTTTTTTAGAAGTGGTGATTTTGAAAAGCTTATTTTGCATAGTTTAGAATTTGAAATAGGAATAGGAAAATATCCTAATCATGATAAAAATTCAGTAGAAATCTCACTAAGGCTTGAAGAAATAATGCAAGCTCTTCGTATTGGAACAAAATTATATGAAAAGCAAATAAGGATTGACAAGTTATTTAAGCAATTGGGAATAACAAGAATTTCCGAAAAATTAAATCAAAAATTCCCTATTAACTCAGAAGACTATATTGAACGAACATCTACTATTCAAAAAATACTAACCTCAATAACCAAAAACGACCGATTATTGGTAATCGGCGAACCTGGTGTAGGAAAGTCTTGGCTAGTTGAGAAAATTTTAGAACAGATGAACTCATGCATCGTTAAATATAGTTTTTATATTAGTCTGGAAGATCCAAATTATTATGAACGAACAGATATATATGCATTATTGTATGATCTTAAAGCTCAAATAATAAAACAGAAATTGGCAACAATTGAAGATTTCGATATGAGGTCATCTGTTTCTATTGATGAAGTTGTTCGAGTAATTAACAATATAAATAGAGATTTTGTGCTCATACTAGACGGATTAGACCACATTGAAAGAATAAGCAGCAAAAGTAATTTTAAATTAATAATCGGTTTTGTGGAGCAAATTACAAATCCTAAAATAAAAATTCTATGTGTCTCACAGCAAATTGATGATATAAAAAAATTCAAGAAAGAATACGTTGACTATGTCACTTTAAGTGAAGTTCAGCGATATACCTCTAAATTTATGATGGATGAGTTTTCCGATGTTTTTTTCAAATTCTCAAATGGAAATTTTCTATATTTAAGTTACTTAACACGCAAGTATAAGGGTATGAAACTAGAGGAATTTTCTGAAGTGTACAGCTATGACGGTAATATTAGTAGATATTACGATAGTTTATTAGTTGGAAATGATTATAGCAATGAAATCCTATCGTTAATTTCAGCAACTAATATTCCTTTAAACAGTTATGAGATAAAAGAGATTTTGCACAGATTACATCTCGATTCTGTTGAAGATGGAATCAATGATATAAAGTACTTATTCAGTTATG